>JAAAOH010000064.1 GCA_009908925.1 Spirochaetota bacterium
GTAGGTGCGGAAATCGAGGCGGTAGTCGAGGAATGAGACGTTCCCGAGTACCCCGGTCATCGCTCCGAAGTTTCGAAGCCGGCCGGCGTCGGTGTCGACGAAGGCCTCGGTTTTCAGGCCCGCATCGACCGTATTGCCGTCGATGTCGGTGAGTGAGTCCCGGAGGTAGGGGACGAGCCCGCCGACGTCGGTGAATGCAACGACCGAGAGGAGATCATTCTCCACGATTGAGACATCGACGTCGGCTCCCACCGCCGTGACGATGGGGTCGATCCGCCGAAGCTCGTCGGCGAATACCGACGGGTACTGCGCGTCGTCTTTGGGGATATCACCGGCGGGGTCGATGTCGGCCACCGCGCTGAGGCCGAGCGCGGCTGTGCGCTGAAGCGGGCGGAAGAAGACGCGCCCGCCGAATATCTCCGGCTCGGTGAGGTCGTTTACCGCCGTCTCGAAGCCGAAGCCCCCGGTGTCGATGCCGCCGTTCAGGCCGATCCGCCGTACCGCCGGAAAGTCGACGTCGTTCGCGTAGTTTCGCATGAGCAGGCCGTGGCCGAGGGTCATGTTGTCGAGGTTTCCGAGCTTCAAGTAGAAGGGGTCACGCTGCTCGCCGTACTGCAGGTAGCGGAGCTTGAGCGCGAGGTCGGTGAAGAGATCACCCGTGGCCTCGAGGGGCTCATTCTCCCAGTCCTGGTCGGAGCCGAAGGACCACTCGTTGTTCCCCTTCGGCCGGTAGTAGGTACGCGGATCGAAAAGATTATTCTGATACACCGCCGGGAGGTAGAGGGCGGCCTTGAGCTTGCCGACCGAGATCGTGGGCTGAACAATGATCTTGGCGTAGGTCTCGCCGTCAAGGGTCAGCGCGCCGGTTTCCAGGCCCATGAACTCACCGATCCGGCTCATGGTGCGCTCGAATGCACCGGGCTCCTCGTCCGTGGGGGCGTCGCCGGCGTCAGCGGTCGCGCCGTCCGCGGCGTCGCCCGCGTCTCCGTCGCCATCGTCGCCCTGGCCTTCCCCGTTATCGGTGTCGTCGCTCCCGGTGGACCGCGCCTGCGGAACACGCTCTGGGTCGAGCTCCTCGAAGTCGAGTCCCTCGAAGAGCGCGGCCATGGTGTCGGGATCCACATTGAGCGGTTCGAAACTGTCGGCAAAGACGTCGGCGACCTGCCCGGCGTTGACGATGACCTGTTGATTCGTAGCGGTCCGCTCGAATGCCACACTGCCTTCGCGGACAGCAAGGGCCTCACGTTCGCCCGGCACGACTTCCATGCCGAAATCGGTACCGCGCACTCCCCCCACCGCCGCAGGGGTGCGGAAGCGGTAGGCGGTGCCCGATGCCCGCGCTGCGACCGCCCGCAGCTTACCGGTCGACATGGCGAAGCTGTTCGTCGTGGCGCCGTCCCTGCCGTCGAGGGACTCGATGGTAAACTCGGTGTCGGGGGAGAGCTTTACGATGCTGCCGTTGGGCTCGAGCCGGAGCTCGACTGTGGAGCTGAAGGTCCGCACGGTATCACCGGGCAGGAGCTCCATGCCCATGAAGATGTTGTTGTACTCGAAGTTGTCGGCGTCGAGAACCTGAAGCTCGAGCTCGTCGTCGAAGTATTCGAGAATCGCCGCCGGGCGCGTCTGCCCGAAGGCGGTACCCGCCACGGAGATGAGCATCGCGAGCGCGGCGACGATGAGCGTATGTGCTCGAAGGTGCATGCACTGTCCTCCTATCTCAGCGTGATCTCGCTCTGCAGCCCGGAGGTGATCACGTAATCATCAATGCTTGGGTCGTATCGCAGGTTGTACACCAGCGAGATTGCGGCAGGCCCGGTGTAGTAGGTGACCCGTGCGTCTATCGAAGAGTTCTCCGGGTCCACCAGGTCCTCGACGGAGTTGAAATCAAGCTCGCGGTAGCGGGCCTCGAGCGAGAGCGAGGGAATGAGCCCGCGGTCGAGCCGCACGAGCCCGGTCACCTGATTCCTCGCGTTCTCCACGTCTCCGAACGGACCCTCCATCGAGACGTTGAAGACGAACAGATCCTCGAACAGGGAGAGCCCCGTCGAGGCGAACCATCCGAGGTGCTCCTCGATGACCGAGGTGTCGGTCTCGTAGAGCGCGTACTTCTCCAGCCGGTACAGGTCGTAGGCGGAGTCGAAGTAGACCGGAACGAAGTTCTCGCCGATGTAGCGAAGCTGCGCCCCGTAGGTTATCACCCGCACGATCCGTCCGCCGGTACCGATCATGGCGCCGTTGGTGTCGTCCTGTCGCACGTAGTCGCTGAAGGTGGCCAGGGTGAAGGGCGGCTCGGTGAGAATCGGAAGCCTCACGTCCGCGCCCCAGACGAGCACCCCATCGGGATCGTCGAAGACCGCGGCGGCCCCCGTGCGATCTGCCGTGTCGAGCTTGTCGACGTGGTAGTCGGGGTTGCGGTCGGTGACCAGGGAGGAGCCCACCTGCAGGCCGCTCACCACCGGGATCTCCGTGCCGGCGAGAGGACGGAGGTAGAACCTGCCGCCGTAGACATCGAATGCGGCCAGGTTTGCCGCCATGGACTCAAAGCCCACGTAGGGGAAGCCGAAGAGCTCTCCGTCGAGGTTCAGCCGGGCGCCGAGGATGCGCCTTCCGGGCAGGAAGTGGGTGTTGCGGTAACCTCCCATGATGAAGCCGTTTCCGAGGGTAACGTTGTCGAGTGACCCGAGCCGCGCGTAGAGCGGGTCTCCGACCTGGGCCCACTGGAGAAAGCGGATCTTTCCGAGGTAGAGCTCTGCGAAATTGGTATCCTCGCCGGGGACCCAGTCGTCTTCACGGATGTCGAAGTCGTTTCCGTCGCCGCCGGTGAAGGTGTAGTTCAGCGTCAGATCGAGGCCGAGCGAGAGCTTGCCGTAACTGAAGGTCGGGTAGAGCGCGGCGGATTGGTACACCACGGTCTCCCCGTCCTCGTCGAAGCTCTGCGTGCCGAGTCCGATCCCCAGCCCGAAACCGAAGGGGGATTCCTCGGCCGTATCAATGTCCGCCTCTCCGTCGGAATCGGCGCCGGTGCCGGTGGTGGACTCCTCATCCGGAGCCGTCTCGTCGTCGGTGCTCTGTGTCCACACAGGTGCGACTGCCACGGTGGCCAGAAACAGGACCCCCAGGGCAATCTGCAGCGCTCGATGCATCCAAAACCTCCTCAAAGAGCTCCACTCGAGTTTATCGCGGGAAACTCCAAAACCCAAAGATGCACCAAATCAGCGCCGAACGCAAGCTGCGCGGCGAGGCTCATCCGCCAGTCATCCCTTGAGCCGGAGGTCCCTCGCCGGTATGCTCACCACATGTGAAAGGGGGAGGCATGGCAGCAAACAGCACACGGGGTCTGACCCTCGTGGTCCTTGCCGCGGGGATGGGAAGCCGCTACGGCGGCATCAAACAGATTGACCCGGTCGGGCCCTCCGGCGAGGCGCTCATCGAGTACTCCATCTACGACGCTCTTCGTGCAGGGTTCACCCGGGTGTGTTTCGTCGTACGAGCGGATATCCACGACGCTGTGGCCGGCTTCTTCGACCCGAAGCTCGCCGGACGCGCGGATGTTGTCTACGCCCACCAGGAGCTCTCCGACGTTCCCGACGGCTTCGAGGTTCCCGCCGACCGCAGCAAACCATGGGGCCCTGCCCATGCCGTGCGCGCTGCCCGCGAGGTCGTCGACGGACCGTTCGTTGCAATAAATGCCGACGATTTCTATGGACGTGCATCATTCGAATCCGTGGCCACTTTTCTTGCCGGTGTGGACCCCGCCGAGGCGCGCTACTGCATGGTCGGCTATCGAGTGGACCGGACGCTGAGCGAGCACGGCACGGTGTCGCGGGCCCTCTGCCGCCTGGACGCCGACGGCATGCTCACCCACATCGAGGAGCACAAAGAGATCGAGCGCGCCGCAGACGGGCGAATTGTCAGCCATCTGCCGAACGGAACCGACCTCGAGCTCGTCCCGGACGATGTCGTCTCAATGAACATCTTCGGCTTCACGCCGGTGGTATTCGGGCACTTCGAGGAGGAATTCCGAACCTTCCTCGCAGAAGAGGGCGGGAATCCGAGGTCGGAGCTCTATCTTCCCACCGTGCAAAACGACCTCATCCGCACGGGGCGAGCGACCCTCCGCGTCCTCCCGAACGCGGGCACCTGGTTCGGCATGACCTACCGCGAGGACAAGCCCATGGTCGAGCGGGAGATACGGCGAATGGTCGAGGCCGGGGAGTATCCGCAGAGCCTCTGGGGGTGAGGGCCTGCGCCGCTCAGAACTCGATCCTTCCCTCGATGCCGCCTTGTATGCCGAGAAGTGCCACGTTCACCTCTTCTCCTTCTATCACCGCCGGCTGTAGCCCGAATCCGAGGTCGGCGTAGAGCCTGATGAACCCGTGTTCGGGAAAGACCAGCCGGGTTTCGTGCCCGAGGGTGATGCTGTAGGTCCGCTCTTCATCCTCGCCCCCCGGCTCATCGTAGAGGAAGCGTGCCTGCTCGGTATGCGCGAAGTAGGGCGGTCGGTCGTCGACGAGCCGCTCGAGCCCGAAAACGCGCTCGGCGGGCCGCTGCCAGATGTAGCGCGCCTCGCTCTCCACCGAGAGACTGCGCCGGTCCTCCTCGACCGTCCCCGAGGCCGTATTGGAGAGGCGGAACTCGTTGTCCTGCTCTCCGAAGAGCGCCACGAGTGATGAGAACTCGCCGGTGACGGCGGTCTCCTCGGCGGGAAAGCGTCGGTCGACCGTGGCCGAGATCGAGTTGGAGAACTCGTCGGTGCGGTAGACCTCGAAGGTCGGATAGGCACCCACGCGCCCGAAGAGGTTCACCGCAGTTGCGGTGTAGCTCCCGGTGTAGCGCTGCAACTCGGTGACAGCCTCCTCCTCCCGCGTAAAGCCTCGCTCCACGGCAAGGTCGGCTGCCGAGGGAAGCACGAGGTCCCGCAGCCGGGAGCCGAAGCCACGCTCGAGAGACAGCGCCCCGCGCGGCGTGTAGCGGGTGAAGGGCTCGCCCGCGCTTCGTCCCGCGAATCCGATATCCGCGGCCGACTGAAAGAGCTCTGCGATGGGGACGGAGGTTGCGAGATATCGCTGTCCGGCGAATGCCTCACCGTAGATGCCGAGGTCATCCTCGTAGGATGACGCTCCGGGCGCGCTCAGGGTTCGCGCAAAGCTGCGCTCGTAGCTCGGCGTAAGCGTCCAGCTGCGGGGGGAGTCGCGATTGAAGGCGAGCGGGACCCCGACTGAGAGCGATGCGTCGTTTGTCTGCTCGTTTTCGGTGCTCGAGCGGTTTTCGTAGGATGCATCGCTTGCCACGTTGAACCCGATCGGCGTGGGCTCTCGTTCTGCCGAGAGCGACGCGTTGCCCCGACGCGTCGGCGTCTCGCCGGTGGTGTAGGGCGCGACGAGCTCGTAGCCGAGGATCCACGACTCCGGGTAGCTCGCGTCGGTGGTGGCGTAGCCTCCGGCGCTGTGCCCGAGGCCCGCGGCCAGGTCGAGGCTCAGAAGCTGCGCCGGGGCCATGCCTGCGGAGAGATCCCAGCTCTGGTCGAGATTTTCCTCGCGAAGCGTCGCCTCGGTATCGAGGCGGATCTGCGTTTCGAGCGGCAGAGACAGGAGCAGCCCGTTCGAGCGGTTGAGAGAGGTCAACGGGGCGTTGTAGTTCCGGCGGTAGGATTCTGTGAAAACCACCGGGGCGTCGGCCGCCGGAACCCGCAGGCTGTGCCCGCCGGCAAGTGATGTCCGCTCGTCCTGTATCGCCACCTGTACGTCGGTCTCCAGGCGCGTATAGAGGAGATCTCCCGCAAGCTCGGTGCGGGTAAGGAAGCTCCCCGTCCCCCCCGCAACCTCCGAGGGCGTGGTGAACCCGCCGCTTCGAACCGAGGTGTCCTGGGCGACGCGGATGTTGGAGAGCACCTCAACCTCGCCGGCCCGAATGACGGTGTCGGGATACTCGTAGGTGACTGCAAGGCGCGATGCCCCGGCGACCGAGATTCGGGTCTCCGCCCAGTGCACCTCGTCGATGTAGATCGTGCCAGAGGCTGCGTCCGGGACCGGTTCGAACTCGAATTCCAGAAAGCTCAGATCCCCCGCGCCTCCTGACGGCTTCTCATCGAGGGAGCCCACCTCATCGCCATCGACGTAGACCTTCCCCGCAGCCGTGTCGAGCTCCACCTTGCGCCAGCGGCCGGAGCCCCATTCGGGCCCGGCTGCAGAACCGTCTTCGCTTATAGGAACCCTGGCTTGAAGTTGCTCCCCGCCGACCCCACCGCTGTCGGTGTCCGAGGGGCCGGTCTCCGCTGCGGTGATGGTCAGAGCGCCGGTGGCGGTGTCGCCTGCGGCGCCGATTTCGCCGGCCCGCACGTAGAAGGCAAGCACCTCGTACTGCCGGGCGGGGACGGAGGTGACGTAGTCGGTGAGCTTCCAGCTGCCGCTGGTCAGTCCGCTCCAGTCGACGCGGAGCACCCGTTGGTTGCCACCACCTTCAGCGTGAAAGACCTCGTCGACCTCATCGTGCTCGTCGATGAGCTTCTTCGGGGCGCCGCGGTCGGGCACTTCGGTTGCCGAGACCGTCCCGGCCGTGGCCGAGGTCTGAAAGGTGCTTCCGCGCAGCGTGAACTTCGAGAAGAGGGCGCGGCCGGCCACGGTACTCGCCGGAACGCGTTTGACGACCACGCGGATCGCGCGTGTCGCTGCAAGCCGTCGCCGTGCCGCCGCGTCGAGGTCGAAGCTCACGCGCTGCCAGTCCGTATCGGGCAACCCCGTCACCTGGACCAGATCGCTCTCCGTGCCGTCGGTCAGGGTATGCACGAGATCGGGGTCCTCGGAGTCGAGCACCCCGTTCCGGTTCCCGTCCTCAGACATCCGGTAGTCCTCACCTGGCGGCGGCCGTCCGGCTTTGAGCGTGAAGCCGGCGCTCTGGTCGTCGAAGTCGAAGGACGGCGAGAGGGTGCTCTCCCCGCCGTCGAGCGTGCCGTCGCCGTCCAGGTCTTCGGCAAGCGCGCCGATCTGCAGGTAGACCTCTACGTCGGTGGCGGCGAGGTCGAGAGTGCGCCACTCGAAGCTGATCTCGGTGATCTCCGAGAAGTCCCGATCGGTGAAGTCGGGCATCCGTAGGTGGGCGCCCACCCAGTCTTCGCCCGCGGTGTCGGCCATTTCGAAGTCCAGCACCATCACCTGCCCGCCGATGCCGTCATCGTTGGCCTTCGCCGGATAGGGACCGACGCGCGAGCCGGCGGCGTAGGGATAGTCCTGGTCGCCGGGGACGTCCCAGTCGTAGTCCCTGAGAACCTGCCCGCCGAGGGCTGTGGCCTCGTAGAAGTTCTTGTAGAAGAGGCGACCGCGGTTGATCTGGGTGAGCGAGTCGTCCCACGTGTCGGCCGGATCCGAGCCGTCCGGGCCGGCGTCGCCGGGCGCCGACGAGGGGAACATATTCCCGTCTGCCGCGGGCACCTCGGTCTCCTTCTCCTCCATGCCGAGGAGCCGCAGGTAGCCGGTGGTGTCGGGTACCGAGAGCTGCACCGCAGCGTCGAGGTAGCCTGAGAAGTAGTCGGTCGTGTGCTCCACCGCGGCGCTCGCGGTGACGGAGCCCGGATGGTCGGTCGGCGTCACCGAGTAGTTCCCGCGCACGATGTTCCACCGCGTGCCGAGCGCCAGTGTGAGGTCGGTCTGCGGGCCGAGGGAAATGCGGTTCCCCGTTGCGGCCAGAAGATCTCCACCGCCTCCGGAGCCGTAGACCCGGTAAACGACCTCGATGACATCATTTGGAAAGATGGGGAAGGGTGATGTGATCACGCCGCTTTCGTGGTTCACCTCGAAGCTCGGATCCTCCACGCCGTTTCGAAGCACCGTGACCGAGCCCGGCACGACGTTTCCGTCTATGGTGAGCTGTCCGACCGGGGTCAGTCCGGTGGCGAGGATCTCGAAGTCGGTGTAGCCGTCCTTGTCTGTGGGGTTCGGCCCGTAGAGTTCCGGAAAGTCCTCGGCGAATGGGTAGCGGTTGGAGTGATGCCGCGGGCCGCGATCGGCGTTTATGACAGAGAGAAGGGTCTGCTCCTCGTTCACCGCGATGGCCTGCCCGGCGATGTCCCTCTCCGAGTACTCGCCCTTCCGCACGAACTCCGTTTCGAGGTTCTGCGCGGAGGAGAGATCGGAAATGTCGTAGCGGTTCGCGATCTCGAAGGGATTGAAGGCGCCGGGGCGGTAGAGGAGGAGGGACTGGTTGCCCGCGATCGTCAGCGCCAACGTACCGAGGTCGAAACCAAGGTAGGTGCCGGCCCCGAAATCGAAGTCCTGCGACGCATTTCCCGGGTCCAGTACGTCGTCAGATGTATCCCCGGGTGTGCCGCTGTCGTCGGTACCAACCAGCGCATCTGTCCCCAGCGTCACGTCACCAACGGTCGCCCCGCCCTTCGTATAGTGCACCGCCACCCGCCCCGCCGCTCGCTCGCGGAGATACACGAACCCCTTCTCGGCGGAGTACACCGCCGCGGCGTCGAGGTCGGCCTCGCGCCAGGTGCCGCCGGCTGCGGAGATGGTGCCGTCTTCGTCCTCGAGGTAGAGGGTGAGGTCATCGACCTCCGCGTCGGGCAGCACGAAGAAACGGCCCTGCAGGTACTGCGGCGGGTCGATGCGCTTTTCGCTTGCCTCGTTCATCCCGTAGAAAATTTTCCGCTGCTCGGCCGAGGGCTCGTAGCGCAGCAGGAGCTCGTGCTCGCTGCGCGCGGTCTGGAATCTCGCCGAGGCGCCGGGGGAACTGTCCTTTGCCTCGGCAAAGGGAATGTAGGGGTATTCGGAGATCGACAGGAGCCCGTAGCCGAGGCGTACCGACTGCACGAACTCGTCATCATGGCCCTGGTACCCGAGGATGAAGGAGTTTACCTCGAACTCGTCGACGAAGGTTGCCTCGAGGTAGTAGCGCTCGTAGAGCCACAGCGACAGGGTGAGATCCACCGCGTTGAAGTAGGGCACGGGCTCCATCCCGGGAAAGTCGTAGGGGAAGGTGACGCGCTTGTCCTCGGGCGGGATCTTCGGATGAAAGGCCCAGCCGAGGGCGCCGCCGATGCCGGTATTCCAGGAGCCGACGATGAAGAGATCGACCTCCGCATCTCCGAGTTGCGTGTCGAAGATCGCATCGCGGGAAGCGGGGTCGACGATTGGATCGGTGGGTGCGCGCTCCGCCTCGGCGTCCTCGCCGGCAGCCTCCGGGTTGCCCTCGTCTTCCTGCTCGAGCCACGGCGGCTCGGCGTCGGCCTCCGGAAAGTCGTCAATGTCGTCCTGGGCACGGACCCCGGCGGACGCGATGAGGAGAAAGAGCGCCAGGGGCAGAAGCCTGAGTGCCGCCCTCATCCCGGCCCGGCCCCCTGCCCGGCCCCGGGGGAAGCGGTCGGGAACGCAGGATATTGGCGGCCCGGCGCCGCCCGGTATAGTATTAGCGGTCATGCGGGACTCGTCACCGGCCGAAAATGAAGAACGATGAGCAGTGAAATGGAGAAAAGCTCGGCATTCATAACACGATTGCTCCAAAATCCCGCATTACGAGACCTTACGCCGCTTCAGAAAGAGGAACAAATAGTGCAGTTCCTCTACCTGAACAGCTCACAGTTGTATCCAAGCCTATCACATCCGACCTTCTTTCCGGGGATGAGCTGGGCGGAGATTGTCGAGCTTCTGCACAAAGCTCTCTTCCATATTGTCGACAACGATGTGCTGCCGGGCCTCAGGCGAATCGTTTTCGATCAGATCGACTTCTCCTTTGTGAATTTTCTCGGTCGCTCCGACAGCTCGCGTGACCACATTTCAGACCAGGTCTACGAGGGGCTCGTCGAGCTTCTCAGGCGACCGGCAACCCGGCGCGCGCTCACCGGCCCCTACACTGCCGTGCATTTCCGTCTCGCCGCGCCGTACATCGAGCGCATCTACATGCGCAAATCGTATATCCACTTCGAGCTCACAAAAGTACAACGCCTTCGCATGAGCAAGGACGAGGTGAGGAGCATGCTGGACGCTACGCTCCTTCTCAAGCCGGCGGTTCATCTGGCAAGCTCGCAGAGTGAGGCAGACAACGTCGGCGGACTCGTGCCGGCGCGTTTCGCCGAGCGGGCGCTGTCGCAGCTGGGGACGAAGCTCAGCCTGCTTCCCGAGCAGGCGGTGCGATCGGCGGTAAACGCCAACGTGTCCTTTCGCGAGCACCGCTTCGTTGACGCTACCTCGCGCCTTGCGGCGATATTCGCGAGCCGCGGGCGCAACTATCGGCCGAACGTCCGGGTTGATCGCGGGGCCGATACGCCCGACAAGAGCTGGCTCAGTATTGCAAGGCGGAACCACAAGTTCTATGGTTTCGACAGCAAGATGCTCGACGAGCTCTACAGCATCGCCGCCGAGATGGGGTGGTAGGAGTAACTATGATCGATTCGAGAAGCCGCGTGAAGAACACACTGGAAGGCGTCGTCATCGTCGCCATCGTCCTCGTGCTCGTCCACACGTTCCTGCAGGATCTGGCCATTGTCCTCGGATGGGCCTGGGACACCCGACGGGTGCTGCTCATCATCGGCTTCGGCTTCGACCTCTTCTTTACGATCGAATTCCTCGTCCGCCTCTACTATGCGATCCTCGATCGTGCAGCCGGGAGATACTTCTGGCGTGAGCGCGGCTGGATCGACTTCCTGGCCGCCGTCCCGTTGCTCCTGCTCAACTCCGGGCCGGCCGTGCTTGCCATCGCAGCCGGCGGTGCCAATGTCTTCGGCATGGGTGGCATGATGAACGTGCTCAAGGTGGCAAAGGCCATCCGTATCGCGCGCATTCTGCGCCTCCTCCGCGTGCTGAAGATCTTCAGTGCGATCAAGAACACCGAATCGCCGATGGCGCAGCGCCACATGGCAAATATCACCACGCTGAGTGTGTCCGTCATCGTGCTCTCCGTAATTGCATACGTCGGCATCGCCTCGGCGGTGAATATGCCGAGCCTCGAGGGTGAGGAGCAGACGCAAAACATTCGCGCCGCTTCCTTCATAGATGCTCGAAATCTGGCCAGTCCCGAGCAATCGGAGCTGCTGCGCGACTACGTGGCCTCCCAGCCGTCGATCCTCGTGGTAACCGACGACGGCCGGACCCGCTACACACGCCACGAAAACGCCTTCTACGACGAGTATTTCGGCCCCGGCGACTACGGCTATCTCCGATCCGGTGAGGTCGGCGTCTTCTTCGACGTGCGGCCCCTGAACGCCGAGCAGTCGCGGCAGAACATCGCATACTTCGCGATGGTCGTCATCCTCGTGGTCTTCATTCTGCTTTTCTACAGCCCGCATTTTGCGCTG
>JAAAOH010000354.1 GCA_009908925.1 Spirochaetota bacterium
ATGCAGCTGGGAGTGGCCGGCTACGGCTACGGGTGGGTGTTTCCCCACGACGACCACTTCTCGGTCGGCGTCGGAGATATGGCGCGCCTCATGTCAGGCCCCCGCGCCCGCCTCGCTGATTTTCTCACCGCGAAGGGGTTCGATCCCGGCCTCGCCGCCGCCGCACGACTCCATCCGCTGCCCGGCGGTGGGATCAGGCGAGAGATCGCCCGCGGCCGCATCCTGCTGGCAGGCGACGCCGCCGGCTTCGTGGACGCTTTTCTCGGTGAGGGCATTCCATTTGCCATCCGTTCGGGCCGCCACGCGGCTACTGCCGCCGCCCGTGCCGCCGACGGCGGCTCGAGCACGCAGACAATCGGCAGGCATTATGAGCGCCTCTGCCGCGAGGACTTCGGGCGCCATCTCAGCCGATCGCTCTTCGTGACAAAGGCTCTCCACGCGGTTCCTGACGACTTCCTGATTCAGGTGCTTCGTGATCACCGTCTCTCAGAAGCGTTCTTCGCAATACCGACCATGCAGACGACCTACGACAGGTACATCCTCCGCACCGCGCTCGCGTTGCCGCGCCTTCTCGCCCGTCTGGTGATCAACCGGGTTCGTCATCCCTAGACATCGCCCCGAGCGCCGATACCACGTATTCGACACCGGATGCGAGTGTGAGAATGCTGATGATGTATGACAGCACCGGCATGATGCCCTCACCGGTGAACTGCCAGTAAAGCGGCCCGAGCATGAGCACACCGCCGCCGACCGCCTGTATTCCGGCTTTGAGCTTCCCACTGAGTTTCGCGGAGGCGGACGCCCCGGTACGCACCACGATGATTCGCGAGTAGGCCACCGTGATATCGCGAATCGCCATACACACCGGGACGAGCATGAGGGCGAGGTTTGCTTGAGCAAGAGCGAAGTAAGTCAGGAAGCGGGCGATGCTGTCGGCATATGGGTCGAGCGTCGCTCCAAGCTCCGAGACGAGCCCGCGGCCGCGTGCAATCATCCCGTCGAGCAGGTCGCTGAGCTCGATGAGAAGGAGAAGACCGATACCGATGAGGACCTCGACGGTACCCGGTTCGCGAAGGGTGAACAGCCCGATGATAACGAGGGCGAGAGGGATTCGGGAAAGTGTCACGAGAAGTAGAAGGAGCTTGCCTGTCCGATCGCGCCGCTGCATGAAGACTCACCTTGCTCGGGATTTGCCGACTACCGCGGTCCAATTGTGGTCACAGTCGGTGTCGCTGTCAACCGAAGCAAGCTCGGATGCGCGGTCCGGGTCAGAGCAATGGAACGTCGACTGCGCTTCCGTCTCGCTGCGTGGACACGTAGGCCGCGTAGACCACCGCGATCGTATCCGCCCCGAGGAGGCTATCTGATTCCGGCGGTGTGCCCTCTGCGACATTCCTGTAGAAGGCTTCCATCTCGTGCTGATAGCCGGTGAACCAGTCCTCATCCGGTGAGGGAAAGCTCCACCCCTGTTTTGTGCCTGTTTTCTCGACGACGTAAATGTCGCCGAACTGGCTGTCCACGGGGTTGTAAGTCTGCATGGCAGTGTTGGGGTTGATATTGCAGATGGTACGATGGTTGTTCGCGTTGACTTCGAGCCAGTTGTGAACGCCACCTTGCACGAGCTCAGAGGCAAACACATCGGCGAAAGTCCCGTCTTCGAAGGTGACGTGCACGTGACCGAAGTCCTCGATATCAGTGTAGCTCGTGCGCAGGAAGCCCTTGTCCTCGTAACCCGGGGAGCGGGTTATCGCGTGGGCCTGAGCATTGACTGCTTTCGGGCGAATTGGCCCCCTTCCGCGCATGCGGCCCTCGACTTTCTTCATGTAGAGTGCGGCCGTTAACGGATGCACGCCCTTGCCCATGATGGATCCGCCGCCGGAATGTGACCATATCCCGTAGTATTGCGAGTGCGAACCCGAGTGGGCCTCCTCTCCGTGCATCCAGATCACCTGGGAGCCGGTCTTTTCTATGATTTCCCGCTCTTTCTGTATGGCCGGCGCATAGACCCAGTTCTCCGCGTACAGAATCATTCCGCTCGAATCAGCTTCTGCCTCTCTGAGCCTCCGGATGGACGCAGTTGCGGCCTCCAGCCCCTGTTCCCGGTCGAAGGTATCTCCTGAGAAGTCGGGCGAACCGTCGCCAAAATATCCCGTAAACGGCTTTTCGATGATGACCGAACGTCCTGCCCGAAGGGCCGCAACCGCAACCGGCTCATGTGTTGCCGGTGGAGTGCAGACATGCAGGACATCAACCGCCTCTATGAGCTCCTCAACCGCGCTGAAGCTACGAAGCCCCCGCTCCCTGGCATATGCCGTACGATTCTCGGCGGTCGGCGAGTAGACACCGAGGATATCGACATCCCGGCTGTACACCTGGCGGAGGGCCTCGTAGTGGAAGCGCGCTGCGAAACCTGAACCAACGATCCCCGTGCGAATTGTCGAGTCGGACATGTGTCTCTTCTCCTTATCTTGCCCTTCGCTATTGCTGTGAATTGCTCCGACGCCCGAATATACTCGACCGGATGCCGTCGAACAGTTTGCGCCTTAGCGCGACAAACCATCCCGCTCGGCTTACCATGGTCAGCACGATGATGAACACAAGCACCGCCGAGATCGGGCGAGTGAAGAAAGGCAGCAGGCTCCCGTCGGTGATTACCAGCGAACGGCGGAGGTTGGGATCGAGAATGTCGCCAAGTATGATCCCGAGCACCATCGGAGCGACCGGATAGTCCATCTCCTTCATGAAGTATCCGAGAATACCGAACACCACCATGACGCCGATGTCGAATGGCCGCTGCTGCACCGCGTATGCGCCGATGACGCACAGCACGAAGATGATCGGCATGAGCTTCTGCCGCGGCACCTGAAGAATCTTGACCAGCCCCTTAACCATACTCAGACCTAGAATGAACATGGCTATGGTAGCGAAGAAGACCATGGCGACCACGGTAAAAACGAACTCAGGATTCGACGTCATGATCATGGGGCCCGGGCGGACACCGTGGATGAACATAGCTGCCAGCAAAACGGCGGCGGGAGCCGATCCGGGGATGGCGAGCGACAGTACCGGTATCATGGCACCGGCCACCGCGGAGTTATTCCCGATCTCAGCGGATATCATGCCCTCGTAGCTGCCTTTGCCGTACTCTTCCGGATGTTTGCTTGCGCGCCGGGCAGCATCGTAGCTGACCCAGGCGCCGATATCCTCTCCTACGCCGGGGACCGCTCCCACAAAGGTACCTATGACACCGGACCTGAAGATTGTTTTCCAGTGGCGGTAGACATCCCTCGGACGTGGCAGCACGCGTGAGATATCACTGTCAATGACGTCCACGCGGGAATACTTCATCATCATGATAATCTCGGAGAAGCCGAACGCGCCGACCATTGCCGGTATGAGACCGACGCCGCCTGAGAGCTCGACGCTACCAAACGAGAAGCGGACCACCGCGTGAATACTCTCCATCCCGACCATGGCAACGAGCAGACCCAGAAAACCGGCGATCCACCCTTTGAGCGGGTCCTTTGGCGCAGTGAGATTCCCGCTGATCACAACGCCGAAGACTGCGAGCCAGAAGAACTCGAAAGAGTGAAACCGCAGAGCGAAGTTTCCGAGCAACGGCGTGACCGTGGCCAGAAGCAACATGCCGATGATCGACCCGAGGAACGAACCGGTGGTGGCAATGCCGATGGCCTGACCTGCCTTACCCGCCCGCGCCAGGGGATTGCCGTCAACCGCGGTCGCCGCATTGGCCGGCGTGCCCGGAATGTTCAGTAGTATCGCGCTTCTGCCTCCCCCGTAGATCGCACCGACGTACATGCAAATGAGGATCAGGACCGCGTTGTTTGCGGGAAGCTTGAACGTAAGCGTTGTCATCAACGCGATTCCCATCGTCGCGGTCAGCCCCGGTAACATGCCGACGATGATGCCGAGCTGGGTTGCCCACAACACGTCAAAGATGGTGCGGAGGGTTGCGAACTCCACTATCGCTTGAAAGAAATATCCAAGACCTTCGAGCATATATCCGCCCCTCCTACGGAAGTCTCACCAGGAATACGTACTGAAAGAGCGATGCGATGGCGGCAGCGACGATGAGGGCCTCCACCCCGGCTACAACGATGCGCCGACGTTGGCTATTGAGCCGGGTGCCTCTGTCATACTCGAACAACACAATGAAGACAAAAACGAAAAAAAACGTCGACAGCACGTAGGGAAGCCAGCCGATAAGCACGAGAGCGTACAGGACGCAGAAGCCGATGGTGACCGAAACACGCTTCACCTGGGTCATGCCCGCAATCTCGCGCATCTTTGCAGTGGTCAGCCCGAGTCGGTGGCCTCGATACTTCAACGAACGGACAAGCAGCACGAGAGCCATTAAGCCCAGGACACTTCCGAGCAGAGCGGGTACCAGACCAGGTATTGTCCAGGGGTTTATGTCTCTGTGCTCTAGACGGGGAAGATCCAGAGCAAGTGCGATGATGGCTATGCTTGCGGCAAGCAACACGAGGGCGGTGATGAAATCCGCCTTCGGCATCTCGGGGGACTGTGATTTCTTCTGTTGTGCGTCGGCCATGCTGTTTCGGCTCCACCTTATGCGAGAGCACCCGACTCCAGGGCCGGGTGCTCCGGTTATTGCATACTCCGAAGCTATTTACTCCGGACGGGGGATACCGACCTCGGAAGGATTGACTTCCGCATCGCCGGATTCCCACTTCAGCCAGGCGTCGATCTGCACCATGGGGAAGGACTTATCGACCGCCTCTTCTCCGTAGGCCGGATCAAACACAACGGCGTTCTCGGCCGCCCAGTTCTGGAGCTCGTCGGAGTTCACTACGACATCTTCCCAGATCTGGTTCAATGTCGTCACTACTTCCTCCGGGACGCCCTTTGGCACGAAGATGCCGAAGTAGATCGGCGCGGCCTGGAAGTCCTCAATCCAGTTCGTGATAGGAGGAATAGACTCGTCATAGCCTGAGATATCCAGAGGCTTGTCCGCAAGCACTGCAAGTGGTCGCAGGCGGCCGCTTCGGATCATGTCGACCTCTTCGACCGAGAGTTGCGGGACCACCTCAGTCTCGCCGCCGACGGTCGCCACGACTGCCGGGTTACCGCCGCCAAATGTGACGTGGCGGTACTCGATTCCTGTGTAGCTCTTGATCAGCTCCATCGCGGTATGACCTGCGGAATTGACGCCGGCGGTCGCTACCGGGATCTCACCGGGATTGTTCTCGAAAGCCTCGAGCAGATCGCCGAAGTCTTCGTAAGGCGTGTCCGGATTGACTGCGACAACGTTCGGCATAGCCACGTTCAGGTAGAGATGCCAGTCGTCGATGGTCGTGTCCAGTAGCCCCTGCACTTTGTAGACTCCGAGGTCCTTGACTGCGCCGGCGGTCCAGGTCAGGCCGTCTTTCGACGCGTCGAGCGCAGCCTTCGTCCCAACCGAGCCGGATGCGCCGGGCTGGTTGACTACGACGATGCTGGTCCCGAGCGCATCCTCGATGATGCCTGCGGTGGTTCGCGCCGAGCGGTCGGTCGATCCGCCGGCACCCCAGGGTACGATCAGGTTGATCGGCCTCTCGGGTTGCCAGGCGTAACCGCCCTCCTCCGCTTCTCCACTTGCGAACGCCATTCCGGCGATGCCGATCAGCATCACGAGCATGACTGTGAGTGCCTTTTTCATAGCACACCTCCTCTTTGGTATAGTTGCATTCGCTTCGCGCGAATCGCCGACGGCGTCCGGTGCGAGCGTGCAATCCTGTTTCACGGACGGTAACCCGCCTCTTCGAGCAGCTTCCTGGTATGCCGGGCATACTCTACGAAGCTGTGCCACCTCTCCTGTTCATCAGCGATCACGGAGGGATCATGAAACACCACGGCAACGTGAGGTTCTATGGAGAACCCCCCGTCATAGCCGGAATCGTACAGATCCTTCAGGATCTCCGGCACCCGTGCCCGTCCCTCTCCGGGGTAGGTGTAGACGGTTTCCCCGTTCTCAACGTATCCGTCCTTTATATGGACGTAACTGATGTAGTCGCGCACGGCGCGGTAGAATTCGTAGGCATCCTGATAAGTCGCTGACGCGCCTCCTCTCTGGTCGCGTGTCTCGACCGGGTTGCCGGTATCGAAGACCAGGGAAAACGCCGGCGAATCCATTTCCTCGAGAAGCCGCAGTGTGTGCTCGTAGCTCTGACCGCCCCATGTGTCACAGTTCTCATGAATGCACACGATCCCCCCGTCTTCCGCCCGGCGCACGATCTCACGCAGGCGACGAACCACCTCCGTTTGCAGGTCCTCCGGGCTGCCGCCGGCCTCGGGCCGGTAACTCATGATGCGCAGGAAGCGTGTCCCGGCCTTGTGCATCCGGGGAAGCGCCCGCTCGAGCTCCTCCAGGTCGGTCTCGAGGGGATCGGTAACCCTGCGGCCCCAGTTGGCGATAGCGCTGCCGAAGCTGCTGATGCGCAGCCCCGCGTCGGCGAGCTTGTCGAGGAGAGAGTCGAACTGGTCATCCGGTATGTTGGTGATGTTGACCCCGTCGATCGTGCGGAGGTCTATCCACTGCCAACCGAGCTCGGTGCACACCTGTATCTGACGCTCAAGTGAGTCTGACGCTTCGTCGGTAATCCCGGTGAGATACATGCTCACAACCGTCCCTCTCTTATCTTCCGTCTCATGCCGCACGCTCGGGCAGCTTCCGCTGCATCTCCGCCAGACGATATCCGAACCCCGGCCCCTTGATCGTGGAGAGGTCGAGCATGCCATTGCGTCTTTTGTACAGGCCGGGGTGCACGCGGGCCTCGCACTCGGATGCCGCAGGATAAAACTGCATAGCGTTACTCTCTATGCCGATTTCGGGAGAAGCATGGGCGCCGAGCTGGGCATGGGAAATCTGGGCGAGCATCGGGTTCGTGAGATCCTGAACGACGACGTCCATACCGTGCTCGCGGGCCCAACAGAGGCTCAGCATCGCGGCGGATTGCGTCTTACAGGTCTTTAATGCAACACCCGAGTATCCGAGCTCGAAGCCGGCGCGTACGTCGCGCCAGGAAGAGGCCCCTTCATCAAGCACCACCGGAATACGCGAGGTAACACGCCCGATTTCATCGGAGCCGACTGTTGCATCCGGCGCAAACGGTTGCTCGACGTAGCGCAGGAGTCGGTAGCCGTCCGCTGCCTCAATCTTCCATCGGTCAAGCAGGGCGGTCACGTAATCTGCGTTCGGCGCGGTTCCGTTGAAGTCCACCGAGAGCGCCTCAACGCCAAGCCCGGCTGCAAGTGACCCGACTGCCGATAGCCGCTCACAATCCCATCTGTGAGAGGTACCGCAGAGCTTCACTTTGAGGCGACGCAACCCGTCGCGCGTAATCCACTCTCTGAGCGAGGTCGAGCGTCCTCCCTCGGCTTCGATTACGTCGGCGCAACCGACAAGATGCCAGACAGGAATGAGGGTCGGCGCCGGATGCGGATAGTAGTGATCCGGGTATCTGCCACCGAACTGGTTGCCGGACTTCCCGCCACCCGGGGTAGAAGAGCTGCTCTCGTAGAAATGCGCAAGATCGGCGCCGAGGAAATCCCGCGAGTAGGTTTCGTACACCGGGCGGCCGGCAGCATGACCGAAGGCGTCGTGCAGGGCGAGGTCGAATGGCGCGGCGCACAGAAGCGCTGCCAGCCACGGAATACCTGGCGCTTCCGCTGCACGTGCCGCCGCCCACACCTGAGGCAATTCTTCCTCCAGGAATTGATGCCCCAACTCGAGAGCGTGGCCACGTACGGGATATTCTCTCCATGCGTCGGCAATTCGGCTGCACAGACCGCGGACGGCCGGAGTCCGCGCAGCGACTCCAGCCTGCTCGGGCCATGCCCAGGGAACGTTGAGCGGCGTCTCTCCCCATCCCTCGTACGTCCGCCCCTGGGACTCTACGGTCATCCGGACACGAAGACACTCGAGCTCGGTAACGGTGACACGACCGAACTTCAAGGGAGTTATCGTGGAGATAGGGAGATAATAGAGAGCGCTGTCCACGATGCGTACGAATGGTCTGCCCATATCACGAGTCCCAGACCAATTCTCGCACGGCCTGCCGACTTTGTCAATTTGCTAAATAAAGTACGGCTCATTATGGCCGACTCCTGAGACGATTGAGCAGATAATAAGTATCAGCCGGAATCTTTTAATCTTTCATGGACAAAGTATCGACCGACGCGTACAATGGGATTGTTTTGGCATATAGACGCCGGTTTCTCGAGGAAGGGAGAGACCAGAACCGTTTCCGCATCTTCTCGGTCCTTGCGTCACGCCACCGTGTCTCTCGCCCGGAGCTCGCCGAAGAAACCGGCCTCAGTCGCGCGACAATCGCGGTCCTGGTCGACGAGCTCTTCGATCGGGGACTCGCGCACCCGGTCGGGCTCGGTAGCTCGAGCGGAGGACGACCACCCACCCTGGTTGAGTTCAACCCGAACGCTGCATTCGCCCTGGGCGCGAGTATGCAGGATTACCAGTGGACCGTCGTGTGCACCAACCTCGACGGTGACATTGTCGATCGTGAGACCTCCGCGATGCCCGACCAGTCGCCGGAAGCTGCGGTCGATGCCATCTCGACCTGCGTTGGTAAGCTCCGACAACGAGCGTGCGGAGACCGTCTGCTTCCAAGCATCGGAGTCGGCACGCCCGGGTTGGTCGATATGCACTCCGGAGTGATCGTGAGCGCAGCTGACATGGGCTGGAGCAACGTCGCGTTCGAGACTCTGGTGGAGGAGCAGATCGCCCTCCCCGCGATTATCGCCAATCGGAGCAAAGTCGCGGCTCTGGCCGAGTACTGGTATGCCTCGACTACGGGGGTGCAGGATCTCATCTACGTAACCGTCGGAACAGGTGTGGCCGCGGGAATAATTCACCGCGGCGAGCTCTACCTGGGCACCAACTCGAGCGCCGGCGAGCTTGGCCATATCACCGTACTGCCCGATGGGCCCGCATGCGCGTGCGGCAACCGAGGCTGTCTGCAGCAACTGGTATCCGAGGATGCCATCGCACAACGCGCCCGAATGGCCCTGAGGGCGAGCAACGACGGAGCGCTGATGGAAGCGGTGGGCAATCACCCGGAGCAACTCGTAGCGTCACAGGTGCTCAGCGCCGCGGACGCCGGAGACCCCACGGCCCTGACGGTAGTCAGTGAAGCCGCGGATTTCCTGGCAATCGGGGTCGCGAATCTGATAAACCTCTTTAACCCGCAAGTAGTCTATCTTGGTGGGCCGGTGATAGAGCAGAGTCCCAACATGTACGATCGCGTGGCCGAGCAGATTCAGCAACGCGCGATGGCGTATCCCCTCTCGGCCTTGAGCGTTCGAAAGAGCACCTTCGGCTCAGAGGCGGGCGCCGTGGGCGCCTCGGTACTCGTGCTCAAGCAGGCGAGCAGCTTCCTCTTTTCCGCGTCACAGAAACATGGGGGCACCGCCGCCACGGCCGGCAAGTAGTGAGCCGCATCGCGGTGCATTGACCCCCACCGTCCGTGCCGATACCCTTCGCCGCACATGAGCCGCAGGATCGAAACCGCCACCCGCCGCCGGATCCCCGTCGCGGGCGGGCACATCATCTGCTACGAAATGCCGGCCGGAGCCGGCGGCGTCCGGCCCCCGTCCGGAACCACCGGTTCCCGGCAGCCGCGCCGCCCCCTGCCCGTGCTCTTCATACCGGGCTGGGGAGGCGTCGTCGAGGGCTTCGAGGAGGTGATTGCGGCGGTCGATGAGGACGTCGAGCTCTACTATCTCGAGACCCGGGAGAAGGGAAGCAGCGAGGTCAGCCTCGACTCGGGGTTCTCCATGGAACAATGCGCGGCAGATGTAGGTGATGCGGTGCACGTCCTCGGGCTTCCCGAAGGCGGCTACGTGCTCATGGGAAGTTCTTTCGGGGCGGCGGTGGCGCTGCAGGCGCTCGCCGCGCTCGAGGGGCAGCCCGGTAACCCGCCGTCCGCCGCGGCGGGCGGCGCCGCTGCCGGGAGACGCGCGCCGGCAGCCACCGTCCTCTTCGAACCGATGGCCGAGCTGTGGCTACCGCGGCTCGTGGTGAAGGTGCTCGGGACGCTCATGCCCGTGGGGCTGGTGACTCTCCTTCGGCCGGCTCTCAAGCGGCTCGTGCTCGCCGGCATGCGCGAGGAGGTACAGCGCTCGCGGGCGGAGCTCGTCATAGACAGCGCGGACCTCAGAAAGTGGCAAAGGGCGGCTCTGCGCCTCATAGACTGGCATATTCTCGACATCGCCCCGTGTATCCACGAGCCCGTTGCCGTCATTCAGGCCTCAGGCGATCGTTTTCACGATGAGTCCGTCTTCCCCGAGATAGCCGGGGCCCTGCCGGCAGGGCGGCTCTATCGCCTGCCCGTGCCCGAGTCGAAACGCGAGCAGCTCATGGGGCGTGTTGCCTCGGTCTATGCTCGCGGCGGTAGCGCGGCCGACGTCACCGACGCGGCGGATCTCCCACCGCTGTGAGCCCTCACACCCCCGGCGGAGAATCCTCGGCGGCAACCTCCGCAACAACCCCCCGCTCGGGGCGATTCACGAGATAGAGCCCGAGAATGACGAGTGCCGCGCCGATGAGAAGCGGCGCCGAAAGCCCCTCGCCGAGCAGGCCCACACCGAGCAGTATCGCAGTTACCGGCTCGAGATTGATGAAGACCGCCGCGCGGTTCGGTCCGACCTCGCGGATGCCCTCGTAGTACATGAGGTAGGCAAGGCCTGCGGCACCGAAGACGAGGTAGGCGAACGCGAGCCAGGTCGCAAGCGATGCTGATGCGAACTCGATGACGACATCGGCACGGGCGGCCACGGGCGTCAGTAGCAACGTGCCGATGACCGATGAATATGCGAGCACCGTGAGAGACGAGAGGTTCCGCATGGCGTAGCGGGCGATGATGGTGTAGGCCGACCACGAGAGAACGCATCCGAGCAGGAACAGGTCGCCAACCGAGATACCGCCTGCAAGCACCCGTGCGGGGGCGCCGTTGGTAATGGTCACCACCGCACCGACGAAGGCCACGATGATACCCAGGACCGTGTTCCACCCGGCGCGCTCGCCGAACAGCGTTACGAGCACCAGCGCCACCACCGATGGCGAGAGCGAAAGGATGACCGAGCTCCGCACAGCGGTCACCGTCCGCAGGCCAGAAAACAGA
>JAAAOH010000172.1 GCA_009908925.1 Spirochaetota bacterium
ACTCCGCGCAGCAACGAAGGGAGCGGGAGAATGCCCTCAAAGGCGAAACCGGTCTACGTATACTACCCGGATAACCTGGGCGAGTTCCTGCAGCTCAGGCGGCGCAAACCGGATGCGCTCGTCTACGCGGGCGGCACGTATATCCTGAAAGGTACCGAAACCCGCCTCGTCCCCCTCCCGCAGGAGGTCATCTCCCTGCAGTGGGTGGAAGAGCTCAAACGCGTCTCGCGCACCGACCGCTACGTGGAGCTCGGAGCAGGATGCTCGCTCGCCCGCATCGTCGAGGTGGGGCGCAATGTGCTGCCGGGAAGCTTCGTGCAGGCCTTCTCCACTGTTGCGCCGATGGGGGTGATATCGCTGGCGACGATCGGCGGCAACCTCAGTGTCGAGGACCATGTGTTGAGCTCCTACCCTCTCATACTTGCCGCCGATAGCCGAATCGAGCTGCGCCGCCACGGAAATGCGCGATGGATTCCGGCCGGGCGCCTCCGCGACGAGCGGGGGCAGCTAACCTTCGAGTCCGGCGAGATCATAAGTCGCATCCGTGTGCCGCTGGAAACCTGGAACGTACAGGTATTCGCGAGTTTCGGACGGCCCTACATATGGGAGAGCGAGCCGGTGGTCTTCGCCGGGCTTGCGAAGACCGATACCGGCGTGGTCGATGACTTCCGTATGGTGTTCTCCGCGCACGGCCGCATCCTGTTCCGCAATCGGGAGCTCGAGGCCGAGCTGGTCGGCCGGCGGGCACCGCTTCCCGCCCGGGAGGCCCAGAGCTTCATCCGCAGGCTCGAGGGGCTTCTCGCCGAGACGACATCTTCGGCAGGTTCCCGGCTCTCGAGCCTGCAGCGCCGCCGGGTCCTCGGCTCGGCGCGGCGCATGATCGCTCGATTCTCCGGGTAGAGCGCCGCCGGTCGGGCGCCGGCGCGCGCACGTCCCAACACGCATCTTGATACCCCATCAATGTGGACACCGCCTCCCAACTCGGATATAGTAACTCAGCAGGGAGGGACCGCGTGGGCTCGTTCGTTCACCTGCACGTACATTCCGATTACAGCCTTCTGAAGGGGGCGGCAAGCATCCCGAAGCTGGTCAAGCGTGCGAAAGAGCTCGGCATGGAGCATCTCGCCCTGACCGACGACGGAAACATGTTCGGCGCTCTCGAGTTCTACAAGGCATGCAGGGCAGAGGACATAAACCCCATCATCGGCTACGACGCCTATGTCGCGGCGGAGTCCCGCACGACCCGCACGACCGGTGACCGTCCGTTTCGGCTCGTGCTGCTCGCAACAAGCACCACCGGCTACAAGAACCTTCTCGCGCTGAGCTCCATCGCCTACACCGAGGGCTTCTACTACAAGCCTCGCATCGACAAAGAGATCCTGGCCCGGTATGCCGAAGACCTCATCGGCATGAGCGGCACCCTTTCGGGCGAAATCCCGGGGCTGCTGCGGAAGAACCGCTACGAGGAGGCGCGTGACGCCGCGGTGTGGTACCGGGAAGCCCTCGGCGAGGGGAACTTCTACCTGGAGCTCCTCGATCACGGGCTGCCCGAACAGAAGACCATCAATGAAGGGCTCGTGCGAATATCGGAGGAAACCGGTATTCCGCTGGTTGCGGCAAACGACACCCACTATGTCGCCCGTGAGGACGCCAACGCCCAGGATGTGCTCATGTGCATCGGGTCGGGCAAGAAGAAGAACGACCCGGCCCGTTTCAAGTTCTCCTCCGACGAGTTCTACCTCAAGAGCGCAGAGGAGATGGCCGAGCTCTTCAGCTGGGCCCCGCAGGCCCTCGACGCGACAAAGAGCATCGCGGATCGCTGCCGCATCGAGGTCGATCTCCCCGGCCCCCGCTTCCCCGACTACGAGATCCCGAAAGAGTACGAGGGCCCCGAGGATTACCTCACTCACCTCACATACGAGGGACTCGCCGAGCGCTACAACCCGGTCACCGACGACCTGAAAGAGCGCGTCGACTACGAGCTCTCGGTCATCACGTCGATGGGCTTCACGGGCTACTTTCTTATCGTATGGGATTTCATCGCCTTTGCGCGTGGTCGCGACATTCCCGTGGGGCCGGGGCGCGGATCCGGCGCGGGATCGCTCGTCGCCTACTCCCTTCGCATTACCGATATCGATCCCATCAAGTACAATCTGCTCTTCGAGCGTTTTCTCAACCCCGACCGCAACTCCATGCCTGACTTCGATATCGACTTCTGCTACGAGCGCCGGGGCGAGGTGATCGAGTACGTCAACGAGAAGTACGGACGGGAGAAGGTCGGGCAGATCATCACCTTCGGTACCCTGAAGGCTCGCGCGGTGATCCGAGACGTCGCCCGCGTGCTCGACCTCTCCTTTGCCGAGGCGGATGAGATCGCCAAGAAGATCCCCGAGGGCCCGAAGGTGAAACTGAAAAAGGTTCTCGAGTCCGAGCCCGAGCTCAAGGCCGTGCGCGAGCGCGGCGGAGTCTACGAGGAGCTCCTCGAGGTCAGCCTCAAGCTCGAGGGTCTTCATCGCCACGCCTCCACCCACGCGGCCGGCATCGTTATCGGGCAGAAGCCGTTGACCGAGTACGTCCCCCTCTATCGCGACCCCAAGACCGGCTCCATCTCCACGCAGTACACCATGGAGCTTCTCGAAGAGTGCGGTCTCGTCAAGATGGACTTCCTCGGTCTGAAAACCCTCACTCTCATCGAGCACACCGAAGAGCTCATCCGAAAACGCGGAGTCGATTTCGACATCGAGGCGATCCCCGAGGACGACGGGCCCACCTTCCGGCTGCTCGGCGAGGGAAAGAGTGCGGCGATCTTCCAGTTCGAGAGCCAGGGGATGCAGAACATTCTCAAGAGCGCCCAGCCGGCGCGCATCGAGGACCTCATCGCCCTGAACGCACTCTACCGACCCGGCCCGATGGAGAACATCGATCAGTTCGTAAACTCGAAACACGGCCGTGAGGCCATCACCTATCCCCTCCCCGAGCTCGAGCCCATTCTCGAGGAGACCTACGGGGTCATCGTGTACCAGGAGCAGGTGATGGAGATTGCCCGGCGCGTGGCCGGCTTTTCCCTCGGCCAGGCCGACATTCTCAGGCGCGCCATGGGAAAAAAGAAGGTCTCGGAGATGGAGAAGATGAAGAAGGACTTCATCGCCGGTGCCGTCTCCACGGGCTTCTCCGAGAAGCAGGCCAACGCCATCTTCGAGCTCCTCGAACCCTTTGCCGGCTACGGATTCAACAAGTCCCACGCCGCCGCCTACTCCGTCCTGGCCTACAAGACCGCCTTCCTCAAAGCCAACTACCCCGTCGAGTTCATGGCGGCCAATCTCACGAACGAAATCAACAACCCCAAGACCTTCGCGTGGTACATGGAAGAGACGCGCGACATGGGGATCGAGATACTCGCCCCGGACGTCAACCGCAGCGAGCGCTACTTCAGCGTCGCCGAGGGCAAGGTGGTGTTCGGCCTCATGGGGATCAAGAACGTCGGATCATCGGCGGTGACCGAGATTCTCGAGCAGCGCGAGGCCGAAGGACCCTACGGGAACTTCGACGAGTTTCTCGAGCGGGTCGATCCGAAAGTCGTGAACCGCAAGGTCGTCGAGGTGATGATTCAGGCCGGCGTCTTCGACTGCCTCGGCGAGACCCGCGCGACGCTGCTCCATAACATCGACATCTTCGTCGAGCGGGCCGCCCGCAAACACGAAAGCAAGAAGTACGGACAGACATCGCTGTTCGAGAGCTCGGAGGAGCAGCTCGACGATGCGCAGATCGAGCGCCACGCGGAGCTTCCCTACGCCGAGCGCCTGCGGTTCGAACGTGAGAACCTCGGCTTCTACTTCTCGGGCCACCCCATGGACGAGTATCGCACCCGCTGGGAGGAGACGGTTGCCGTCGACATCTCCCGTCCGGACAGGGTGAGCTTCGACCGTATCTACAATCTTCTCGGGCTGCTCAAAGGGCTGCGGGTCATTCAGACCCGTCGAGGCGGCAACATGGCCTTCGCGCAACTCGAGGACTACAACGGCACCGTGGAGTGCGTGTTCTTCGACGAGGCTTACACCGCTGCGCGCGACCGCCTGCAGGAGGATGCCGTGCTCGGCCTGCTGGGCAAATTCGACGAGCGCCGGGGCCGAATACAGTTCGTCGTGGAAGAAGTCCGCGCGCCCGAGGACCTCGAGGAAAAGGATGCCGCCGAGGTACACATCAGGCTCGACGAGGATATCGCCCGGCAGGAAGACCTCTACCGGCTTCGCGCCTTTCTCTTCGAGCACTCGGGTCCGAGCAAGGTCTATCTGCATCTCGGAGTCAACGGCAGGGAGTCGGTGATCCGCGCTTCCTCCCAGTTGACGGTATCTTCGAAACAGAAGACCTTGGAGAAGATCCGCTCCCAGGATCACGTTCTCGACGTCTGGAAGCAATAGGCTGGAAGCAATAGACACACCCGGAGGGCTACATGCTGCAGGATATCATGCGCTTCATTTCGACCGCCATCGCGATCTACATGCTCATCATCTTCATCCGCATCGTCATGACGTGGGTGCAGGGCGCCCAATACGGCCGCGCGATGCAGATCATTTCGAGCATAACCGACCCGTATCTCAATATGTTCCGGGGCATACGGGCGCTGCAGATCGGCCACGTCGATTTCTCGCCGGTCGTCGCGATCATCTCCCTGTCGATCCTGAGCAACATCACGACGCAGATCGCCTACGCAGGTTCGGTAACCTTCGGGCGCGTGCTCGCGTTCACGCTGTCGGCGGTGGCATCGGCGTTCTTTTTCTTCGTCACGCTCTTTCTGATCCTGACGGCCGTCCGGCTCCTCGGCATCTGGTTCGGGGCGAACAGCACCGGTCGCTTCTGGATCACCCTCGATCGCCTCCTGCAACCGCTGACCTTTCGCCTGCTCGAGCGCTTCGGCCGCAGTGAGAGCATGACCTACCCGCAGGCGCTGCTGGCGTTCGGCATCACGCTTCTCGCGATTCTGCTGCTCGGCAGGTACCTCGTCACCCTCGCCATCACCGGGCTCGTTCAGATTCCGTTCTGATGCTCCTCTCGGAGTTGACCGGGTCGGTGCAGCGACTGCGCGGCGTCGGGCCGGCGGTCGCGCAGGCACTCGAGAAGCTCGAGATCACCACCGTCCGTGATCTCCTACTCCACGTACCGCGCAGCTACGAGAACAGAAAGGACCCGGCGCCCCTCACCGAAGCCTTCAACGGACGCACCGTCAACACGGTCGCCGAAGTCCTCGCGCACGACTATGTCGGCCCCCCGAACCGCCGCACGCTCAAAGTCTACGTCCGCGACGACTCTCATACGGCCTCGCTCGCCTGCTTCGGTCGGAACTTCCTGGCACGAAAACTGCCGCCGGGGCAGAAGATCTACCTCACCGGCGCGTTTCAGTACCGCTTCGGCGAGCTCACCGCTTCGGCATTCGAGTTCGAGCCCTACGGCGTTGAGCCCCGCGCCTTCGGCATGATACTGCCGGTGTACGGGCTCACCGAGGGCATAACCCAGCACGGGCTGCGAAAGATCATGCGGACCGCCCTCGCCGATGCCCGCCACATCGAGGATGAAGTGCCCGAGGCCCTGCGCCGCCGCCACGCGCTCCTCCCCCGGCGGCATGCCGTACAGGTAGTTCACTTCCCCGGGTCCATGCAGGAGGCGGAGGATGCCCGACGGAGCCTCGCCTTCGATGAGCTCTTCGTGTTTCAGGCGGTCGTCGCCCGCCGCGTGGTCGAGCGAAACGCCGGCGCCCGGGCCCCCAAGGCGCTGCCGCGCAATCTGCTGAATCGGCTCGTGCGCTCGTTGCCCTTCTCGCTGACTCCCGACCAGAAGACCACCGTAGAGGAGATTCTCGCCGACCTCGGCGCTGCGCGGCCCATGGCCCGCCTCCTCCAGGGTGATGTCGGCTCGGGCAAAACCCTCGTCGCATTCCTCGCAGCCCTGCCCTACGTGGAGCTCGGCTACCAGGTCGCCTTCGTTGCCCCGACGGAGCTCCTCGCGAAACAGCATGCGGAGAATGCGGCATCTCTCCTCGAGCCGCTCGGCGTGCGACTTGCCTTTCTCTCCGGCGCGGTCAAGGGGGCCGCGCGGGCGCCGCTTCTCGAGGCGGTTGGCGCCGGCGACGTGGATATCGTTGTCGGCACCCACGCGGTGTTCACCGAGCAGGTCGAGTTCCGCGATCTGCGCCTCGTCATCATTGACGAGCAGCACCGCTTCGGGGTCCGCCAGCGCGAGCTTCTCGTCGCGAAGGGGACGCAGCAGGACGGCGGTCGACCGGACGTACTGCTCATGACCGCGACGCCCATCCCCCGCACGCTCGCGCTGACCGTCTTCGGCGACATGGACACCTCTGTCATCCGCACCATGCCCCCGGGGCGCAAACCGGTTCGCACCCATCTCGCCCGGCAGGAGAACGAGCAGAAGGTATACGAGCGGGTGCGACAGGAGCTCTCAGCCGGCCGGCAGGCCTACTTCGTGTACCCGCTCGTGCGGGAGTCGGAGAAGCTTTCCCTGCGCGACGCGGAGGGAATGTACGAGCGGCTCGCCCGCGAGGTCTTTCCGGAGTTCCGGCTGGCGCTCATCCACTCGCGGGTCCCCGAGGAGGATAAGGTCGAGCGCATGGAACGATTCACGCGTGGTGAGGTTGATGCTCTCGTCGCCACGAGCGTTGTGGAGGTCGGCGTGGACGTTGCAAACGCCACCTGCCTCGTCGTCGAGCACGCCGAGCGCTTCGGTCTTGCCGCCCTCCACCAGCTGCGGGGCCGCGTCGGGCGCGGGGCGCATCAGTCCTACGCCTTCTTCGTCTACGACGATGCGCTTACAGAGGAGGGGAAGCAGAGGCTTCGCGTTCTCTATGAGAATACCGACGGGTTCGCCATTGCCGAGGAGGACCTGAAGATTCGCGGACCGGGAGAGCTCACCGGTACGAGACAGGCCGGCTACGTGAGATTCCGGGTAGCCGAGCTTGCGCGTGACATGGATCTCATGAATGCGGCGCGCACCGACGCCTTCGATATCCTCGAGCGCGACCCGGCCCTCGAGGCCGAAAGCCACAAGACCCTGCGTCGGGCGGTTGATCTCGCCCAGGCCGAGCTCGGGAGGTAGGTTGATGCGTGTGACAGGGGGTGAATACGGCGGGCGACGGATCGATGTGCCGCCCGGCGAGATCCGACCGGCGATGGACCGGATGCGCGAGTCGGTGTTCTCGATCCTCGGCTCCGCCCTCGGCAGCCTCGGGGGCACTACCGTGCTCGATCTCTTCAGCGGGTCGGGATCCATGGCACTGGAGGCACTCTCCCGTGGCGCGCGCAGTGCGGTCCTCGTCGAACGAGACCGGGGCAAGGCGAACGTCGTGCGACAGAACCTCTCCTACGTGGAGCCCGAGCGCTGGAAGCTCGTCATTGCGCCGGTCGAGCGATACCTGAAGCGGGCCGGTGGCCCGCCGCGACCGGGCGGCGCCGCGAACCCCGGGGGCGCCGCCGGCCGGGGGTACGCAGCGGGCCCAAAGGGCGCCGCAGGCCCGCCGTTCGACCTCGTGTTCTGCGATCCGCCCTTTCGCTACCCGCACAAAGACAGGCTGCTTGCCACCGTTGCGGCGGCCGGCGTGCTCGCCCCCGGCGGGCGGCTCGTCATCCACTATCCCAGGGAGGACCGGCTCACAGGCGAGGTCGAAGGGCTGACCCTCGTTGACGAGCGCGCCTATGGCCGGTCCCTTGTTCACATGTACGAGCCCACCACAACCGGCTCGTAGATACCAGGGAGCCGCGGACTATCGCTCCTCTTCAGGCCAGGCCTGATCGATGTTCCGGAGGACCGTCTCGAGATCCGATCCGCCGACCCAGTTGGTCATCTGGTTCCAGAATGCACCGGTACCAACCTGCCCCGGCATCATGTCCGATCCGTCAAAGCGGAAGGTATCTGCCTCCTGCAGGATCTCGGCGTAGCGACGATTCGCCTCGGTGGGGTACCAGTCGAGCTGCGCATCCTTGTGCGGCGCGACAACACCGCCGGACTGCACCCATGCCCTGATGGACTCTCCGGTAGCAAGGTAGCGCATGACTGCGCGCACCTCCGGGCGATCCTCGAAGGCAGCCATGATGTCGCCGGCACCGAGGACAGGCTTGCCCTCCTCCTCGTCGATGGGCGGGAGATAGAAAAAGTTCACGTCTTCGCCGACATTCGCATCCTCGGGGAAGAAGTCGGTGATGAAGCTTGCCTGGCGATGCAACCATGCCTGCGGCGGATCGCGGAACAGGGGCTCCACCGCGTCGCCGAAGGGCACGGTCAGGATGGACTGAGTCCCACCGAGAACGAACTCCTCGTTGAACCAGATCTCACCCATGATGTTCGCCGCGCGTTTGACCTCTTCCGAGTCAAAGGGAAGTTCTCCCTCCACCCACGCATCGTATTGCTCGGGAGGCACGGTGCGGAGCATAATGTCCTCCATCCAGTCCGTAGCGACCCATCCGGTTGCGCCGGAGCTCTCGATGCCGATTGACCACGGGGGCGTACCGTCGGCTGCCATGGTCCGGGAAAGCTCCATCATCTCGTCCCAGGTTTCGGGAACCCCGTAGCCGGCCTCGCTGAACTCAGGCGCGGGGTACCACACGAGACTCTTCACGTTTGCCCGGTACCAGATTCCTGCCATGATCTCATTCATAGTGGCGATCTCGAGCCAGCTGTCGTCGTAATGCTCCTCGAGAAATGAGCGATCGAACCAGTCGTTGAGGTCCTGGATATGGCCGCGCCGCACCATGTCTTCGAGAAGTCCCGGCTGGGCAAATGATGCGATGTCGGGCGGGTCGCCGCCTTCCACGCGCACACTGATGAGCGATTCGAAGTCGCCGGAACCGGTGTACTCGACCGCGATACCGGTCTGCTCCTCGAATGCCGACATGCTCTCAATGAAGTAGTCGGAGCCCGGTTCCACGAACGCCCCGAAGATCGTCACGGTGGTGCCCGAAAGATCCTCGCCCTGTGTCCAGGGATTGTCGGTGTAGGTTTCCTGAGCTTCGCCGCTTCCTTCCTCGGCCGCCTGTTGGCCATCCTGCTGCTGCTCGCCCTGCTGACACCCGAAGGTGATGAGCGAGACCGTAACTACCAATGCAATCAGTAGTCTGTTCATGATAACGCCTCCTTACGTTTGATCACTATGGGACGACGCCGCAGCGCCTCCTTCATTGCTGCTGTTCAGAGCCGGAGCCGTCCGCCGGCACACGAGCCATGGTTCCAGTACATGCTGAAGCGGTGGCTCGGAATTCGCTTCACCGAGCAATGCGACCAGTCGACGGCAGGCCGACTCGACGAGTTGCTGCTGCGGCTGATGAATGGTTGTAAGCGGGGGATCGGTGAGCCCGGCCATCCGGATATCGTCGTAGCCCACAAGCGGGATGTCGCCGGGCACTCGTACGCCGAGCTCCCGGAGGGCGGCCAGCACACCGAATGCCGTGATGTCGGCCTGAGCAAAGATGCCGTCGGCCGTCTCGATGGTTTCCCGGTTGTCGAGGATGGTCCGATACCCCGCCTCGAAAGTGGCGTCGGCGGAGAAAATGAGATGCTCATGGACTGGCAGCTTTCGTTCCCGATGAGCCCGTCGGTAACCCTCGGTGCGTTCCTTGAACTGACGCTCCCGCTCGGTGAGACAGAGGACTCGACGGCATCCGGAATCGAGAAGGTGTCCGGTGGCAAGGCGGCCGCCGAGGACATGATCGACGTAGACGTAGTTGGTTGCCGCATAGTCGACACCTTCGGGCAGGAAGTGCAGCAGGACATAGGGGACTCCTGAGGCCATCACCGCCTCGAGATCCCCGGGCTCGAAGTGAGGCTGAATGAGCAGGAGCCCGTCGACTTTTCCCTGTCGCAGGAGTCGGCGAATGTTACTCTCGCCGCTGTAGTAGTTGCGATTGAAGGAGATTAGCGTGTCGAGGGCGGCTTCTTCGAGCACGGCGCGGACGTTCCGCAACAGCATACCGGCAAACGCGAAGTTGTCGGGATTATCGAGTGACTCGGGGAAAATCAAGCCCACAGTGCTGTTTCGCCGAGTCGCAAGGCTCTTCGCGCTCATGTTGAAGTCGAACCCGTAACGCTGCGCGAGCTCCTTGATTCGCTCCCGCGTTTTCTCCGAGATGGCGGGATTGTCGTTGAGGCTGCGGGACACCGTGGAGAGGCTCGTCCCCGCCATACGCGCCAGATCTTTCATGGTAATGCGCTCACGCACGGCTCACACCTCCGCGGACGGTGGCCGTTGGTGCCGCGTGTCCGCCGCTCTCGACCGCCGAATACGTGCTGCAAGCGCTTGCAGCATGATCTAAGCAGCGAAGGCTCAGACACTCGATTGGAAACGGGCTCAAAAACAAAAAATACAATGTTATACTACAGATATTTATCATATAGAACTGTAGAGATTCCCAGAGACTATCGGAGGACATTGCTATTCTTAGCGCAAGCGCTTGCATTAAATTCAGGTTACACCCACGCCGGCGTGCGGTCAAGGGCCAGTTCCCAAACCGGCCCGATTTTTGCTATCGTAAGGCGCGCCAAACGCTCGAGAAGAGGAGCATCATGTGACGGCACAGTACAAACGCGCGCTACAGGTACCCCAGGGAACCGAGGCGTTCTATCTCGAGGAAGCGTACCGGCACCGTCGTCTCTCGGCGGCAATCGAGGAGCGCTTTCTCCTGTGGGGCTATTTACCCGTCCAGACACCCTCGTTCGATTTCTATGACGTCTACACGCCTCTCCTGCGAGAGGAGGACGCGCGCAGCATATACCGCCTCATCGATCGTGAGGGTGATCTGCTGATGCTCAGATCCGACATCACCCTCTTTCTTGCAAAGCAGATGGGACTGATTCTGCGCCCGGGAGACCTGCCCTCACGCGTTTTCTATGCCGACAGCATTCTCCGCCACCAGGCGGCCGAGGACATCTCCAAGAACGAGTTCTTCCAGATCGGGGCGGAGCTGATCGGGAAGCCGGGCATGGAGGCGGATGCCGAGATCGTTCTCATGCTCCTCGATGTGCTCCACCGCGTCGGTGTCGGCGGGTTCTTCGTGCATCTCGGATGCCGTTCGCTCTTCGATGCCGGTTTCGCC
>JAAAOH010000250.1 GCA_009908925.1 Spirochaetota bacterium
TGCATGAGGCAACCGGCTGTGAGGTGTACCACGTACACAACGACGATCCGGAGAACCTCTTCGCCTTCATTTTCAAAACGCCGCCGGCAGATTCAACCGGTGTTGCTCATATCGTCGAGCATACGGTGCTCTGCGGATCACAGCGCTACCCGCTGAAGGATCCCTTCCTCGTGCTCATGCGCGGGAGCATGAACACCTTTCTCAACGCAATGACATTCCCTGACAAGACCGTCTACCCGGCGAGCAGTCCTGTCGAGGCCGACCTCTTCAACATCATGAAGGTTTACGGTGATGCGGTATTCTTTCCGCTTCTGAAGCCGGAGATGTTTGCCCAGGAGGGCCACCGACTGCAATTCGACGAGGAGGGCAGCCTCGAGCGTACCGGCATCGTTTACAACGAGATGAAGGGGAACTACTCCTCCCATGATTCGATTGCCGGAGAGTGGTCGATGCGCTCGCTTCTGCCGGATACGCCCTACGGGTATGACTCCGGGGGCGATCCCGCGGAGATTCCGAACCTGACCTACGAGCAGTTCCACGATTTCCATCGCCGCTACTATCACCCGAGTAACGCTCGCATCTTCCTCTACGGGAATATCGACTCGGAGCGCTACCTCTCGTTTATCGAGGATGAGTTCCTCTCGGCGTTCTCGCACGCTGCGGCCAGCGGTGACGGGTCGGCTGCGGCCGCCGCCGTCGCGAACGCGGATGCCGCCGCCGCGAACCCCGCCGCCGCGTCGCCGGCCCCCGAGGTCACCATCCCCTTCCAGCCCCGCTGGAGCGAGTCCGCGCGCCTCACGCGCACCTATCCCGTCGACGCCGAGGACGAGGAATCACGCTCCTCGGTTACCCTCAACTGGCTGCTCCCGCCGGTCACCGATTCCTTCCAGACCCTCGCCATCGAGGTACTCACCGAGATCCTCCTCGGGCATTCGGGCTCGCCGCTCTACCGTGTGATTTCTGAGTCGCCGCTGGGGGAGGACCTCTCCGCTCCAACCGGCATCGAGACGGAGCTCCTCGAGATGGGATTCTCGGTCGGCATGCGGGGGACCGAGGCTGACCGCGCCGAAGAGATAGAGGAGCTCATTCTCGGCGAGCTGCGGCGCCTCGCGCGGGATGGAATCGACCCGGACCTGGTCACAGCGGCCCTTCGCGCGGTGGAGTTCCGGAACCGCGAGATCAAGGGCGGCCCCTTTGGGCTCAGGCTCATGCGCAAGGCGCTTCGGGGCTGGCTCCACGGCGAGATCCCGGAGCAGACGCTCGAGTTTACGCGCTGGTTCGAGGACCTTCGCAGGGCGGTCGACACCCATCCGCGCTTCTTCGAGAAGCTCATCGAGGAACACCTCCTCGAAAACCCGCACCGCAGCACCCTCATCGTCATCCCCGACGCCGATGAGGCGCGGCGGAGACGTGAGGCGGAGGATGCGGAGCTTGCACGGCAGGCCGAGCGCATGGACGAGGCCGAGCGGCAAGGGGTGCGGGAGGCGCAGGAGCAGCTGCTTGCCCTCCAGAGCGAGCCTGACGCACCCGAGGACATTGCGAAGGTTCCCTTCCTCACCGTTGATGATCTGCCGCGGGAGGTCGAGCGCATTCCCGCCGAGCACACCGAGGCCGACGACGGCGTGCCCATGCTCGTGCATCGGCTCTTCACCAACGGCGTCGCCTACCTGGATTTTGCCTTCGACCTCGATGCAGTTCCCGATCACCTGCACGATTACCTCATGCTCTACACAGCCGCGGCCACCGAATGCGGACTTACCGACATGAGTTATGAAGACCTGGCCCGTGAGCTCGCAACGCACACCGGCGGGCTGACCCTGCAGCTCGACGTGGGCACCCGCGCCGATGAAGAATCCGAGCTTCGTCGCTATCTCTATGTGCGGATGAAGGCGCTGCCCCGTTCGCTTCCGGAGGCGCTCAGGCTTCTCGAGGGCGTCCTGCTGCGGCCGAACTTTGCCGACGGAGAGCGGCTCGGCACGGTCGTTCGAGAGCTCAGAAACGATTTCCGAAGCTCGGTTCTGCCGTCGGGACATTCCTACGTGGGACTGCGGAGCGCCCGGGCTCTCTCGAGGACGGCCCGCATCGAAGAACGATGGAAGGGACTGAGTCAGCTCCTCTTCCTCGAGCGGCTCGCCGAGGAGGATACCGCCAGCGTTGCCGCCCGCCTCGAGGAACTGCGTGCCGCCCTTGTGGGGCGCGCCGGCCTCTCGCTGTCTGTCACGGCCGAGGAGGATGACAGCACGCAGGTCGCGGCAGACACGCGCGCCTTCGTCTCCCGGATTCGCCGGACCGATGCGGGAGCGAGGGGGGGCGTCGGCCCCGCGGACGCCGGGGCCGCCGGGGGTCGAGAAGCGGCCGGGGACGCGAGAGAGGACGACGAGGTGCCGCGGTGGGAGTCGATCCTCGTCAGCGCGGGGGTCAACTACGTCGGAGCGAGCATCGAGGCGGCCCACCTCAGCGAGCCGGGGCATGTCCCCGAGGCGGTACTGGCTCACCTCCTGCGTACCGGCTTTCTCTGGGAGGAGATCCGCATGAAGGGCGGTGCCTACGGCGCCATGGCCGGCACCCGCGCGCTCGAGCGGGTGTTCAGCTTCGCCTCCTATCGCGATCCCAACATCGCCGAGACCCTCGAGCGTTTCGGCCGGGGCTTGCGTGAGACAGCGCAGCAGGGCATCGACCGGGCGAGCCTCGAGCTCGCGATCATCTCGGGGGTCGGGCGCGATTCGAGGCCGCTGTCGCCGGGGCAGAAGTCGATTGTGAGCCTCAAGCGATCCCTTTACGGCATATCCGACGAGCTACGGCAGTGGAAGCGCGACGAGCTGCTTGCGGTCTCCGAAGATGCAGTGCGGGATGCCGCACGCCGGCTTGCGGATCGATTCGATGAGGTCCACGCGAGCGTGATGGGCTCCCGTACCGCCGTGGAGGAAGCGGCGGCAGAGTATCCGGGGATTCTCGATCATACGCTTGAACTTCATCTGTAACGGGTATAGAGTTCGCCAAGAGATGATGAAACGTCGGGTTATACGTCGAGTACTGATATGTGCCGCCGCGGTCCTGGCTCTCGGGGCGGGAGCGCCGTCCGCCTTCGCACAGGAGGAAGATCCCGCCCTCTACGCGGTCGGCGCGCTTGGTGCGTCGAACCTCTACTCCTCCTACGTGGTTCTTGCCACCGTCGCCGACGGATACGCAAGCGCGAGCTACAGTGAGAACACCGCTCGCGACCTCGCCGAAGAGTCGATCGCCCTGCACGAGAGCTCTGTCGCCGCATTGCGCCGCCTCGTCGACTTGAACGTAGTATCCGCGAGCGATCGCAGCATTGTCGCCGACATGATCGAGGCACACGAGCTTCTCATTCGTCAGGCCGAGGGGCTGATGGCGTACATCGACGATCCCGAGAACTCCGAAATGTTTCAGCAGTATCGCGAAGCCGCCTGGGAGAAGATTTCCACGATTCTCGAGGACAGCCCTCCCGAGTGACGGCGTTGTCACCCGTCGCATGACACAGGTCCAGCCGAACACGCAGAATTACCGCATCCTCGGTGCCGAGCAGAACGCGACCCTCGAAGAGCTCAAGGCCGCCTACCACCGCGTCGCCAAGAAAACACATCCCGACCTTGCACCGGCTGAGGGGAAACGCAGGGCCGAGCTCCGCATGATGCGGGTCAACGAGGCCTACATGGCGATTCTCGCAGAGCGGATGCGCGGTGCGCCGCCTGGCAGTGGGGGCGGAACCGCCGCAGCGGGTGGCGGCGACCGGGGCGACGGACGCCCCGCAGCACAGTCTTGCGCATCTGGTGCCTCGAGCGCGGACTCACACAGCGCAGCCGCCGCGTCCGAGTCCGGCTCCCCGTCCGGGGCGGGCCCCGCCCGTGCCGTCGCGCCGGCACACGCCGTCGCCCGCCCCCGCGATCCGGGCTATACCTACTACAAGCTCGGTTTCGACTTCTATCGCAAGGGGTATACCGAGCTCTACAGCAAGGACCCGCGCATCATCCGCAAACAGCTCGCCGAGCTCAGGACCTACGACTACTACCTGCTGACGCTGACCATCTCCGCACTCAGACATTTCGAGCAGTCGTATCGATACTTCGCCGCGGTCCTCGAGCGGGCACCCGAGAGCATCTGGGTAACTGACGCCCGGGCCAAACTCCACAAGCTGGAGAAGTTCAACCGGATCTACCAGCGCATCTGTGAGAACCTCTCGAGAAGCCTCCGGGCGAAACGGGCGGAGCAGGCGGCTGAAACCGCCGGACCGGATCACGCACCGACGCCGGGTACCGACGAAAACGCGCGATCGGAGCCGGGCTGATGAGCACCGACCTCTTCGCTGAGTACGAAGGCCTCCGCGCCCGTGTGACCCGGGAATCCGCAGAGCTCTTCGAGCACTACGCGGCGCACCTTCAGTGCCGGCGCGGCTGCTACTACTGCTGTGACGATATTGCAGTGCTCCCGATAGAGTTCGAGGCCCTTCGCCGCGCGGTTTCCGAAACCGGAATACCGACCGCTGCGGGGTCCGGGGGACCGCCGGAAACCGATCGTCGCCGATGCGGCTTTCTTGGCCCCGAAGGTGAGTGCACGGTCTATGCCGCACGCCCGGTCATCTGCCGCAGCCACGGTTTACCGCTCGCCTATCGCCTCTACGAGTACGACGAGCAGGGGAGGCAGATCTCCGGAACACGTTTCATGGACTCATGGTGCGATCTCAACTTCACCCACCTCGATGACGAGTCGGCCGGCGCCTACTTCGACCGGCACGGACGGATCAATCAGGCGCTCGTCAACGAAACCCTCGAGGAGCTCAATCGGCGCTTTCTCGCATCACCGGCGGGCCGCCAGTACCGTGGCCGCGACTGGATTCGGCTATCGGAGCTGGTGGGGGATCGATGCTGAGGCTATGACCGGTGGCGAACACTGCGCGATGAGAGAAGGAATCCCGGCACGCGACGTGCGAACATACGCATAAACCGGGCGAAGGCGGCCGACATCGGCTCGGTAATCGTGTCGCCGAACGCGCGCAGCAGCTCCTCGGGCATATGGCGGAGTCTCATCCCGAAGAAGCGGTTGGTGAAACCGAAGGTGATGCGGCACCCGCCGCAATTCAACGCCATGGTCCGCGTGCCGCTGTGCCTCACGTCCCGATACTTCTTGCGCTGTTCGCTCAGGACCATATTCATGCTCGCCGGCAGCGTTTGTCCCTTGCCCATCACCGCGAATCCGCAGGTCTCATTCTCGATGCCACGGTGCTCGATCTCGTGGAGCCGCACGCCGGCGGCCGCGTAAAGGTCGCGCAGCTTGTGGGCGAGTGATGGATTCATCTCGGTGAGATTGCAGGACTCGCAGACCGCGGCGTCATAGGTCAGCGGATGCTCGAGCCCGAGCTCTCCGGCCTGCAGCCGCTCCCAGAGCCACTCGTACATGCTGATGACCTCGAACGGAAGGGGCTTCCCGAACACTTTGGGGTAAACGTTCCCGAGGAAATAGCTGCAGGCGTGGCAGTAGCAGACGAGCCGGTCGGTTCGGAGCCGGGACAGCGTCTCGAAGGTTCGGCGGGCGACCGTCATGAACGCTTCCCAGCCGCCGAGGCGGTACTGCGGCTCGCCGCAACACAGCTCGTACGGGCCGAACTTGGGGAGGTCGGCCAGTACGCGAGAGTTCGCGACATCGGTGGGCGAGGTGCTTCGGGCGAGGCAGCCCACCCACAGGACCTCAGGGGACGGAGGCGGTGGCTCTGCCCAGGAGTCCAGGATGCGTCGCTGAGAGTCACTCATTCGCCGGTGAACGTCGCCCCAGACCGAGCCCTCACCGCCGTCATTGAAGAAGTACCGGATATGAGCGGGGATGTCACCGCGGCGCTCGAGGACGCGTTGCTGCAACAGGTCGCAGGGCTCGAGCCCCGGGACGGGGCAGAGCCGGTTACAGCTGTAGCACAGCGTACATTCGGCGGCAGCCCGTCCCGAAAGATCTCCGGCGATGAGCCCGGCGATCTCTTCCCGCGCTTCGGCGCGGTCCATGAGCATAACCGGACAGCCCGCCAGGCAGCTTCCGCACCTCGTGCAGCGATCCCAATCGTGAAGGTCGACGTAGGACATGACCAGTGCCCCCAATTAAGCGTAGGGCGATGTGGAGGGGATTACCAGTGAGAAAACCTGCAGATCACTCACCCGCGCCGGAACCGGGCGTGCTCTGCAGCCTGCGGGCGGGCTCAGAGCAGGTCCCGCAGCTTCCGAATAGTTATTGGCGCCGAGCCCTCATAGTGATTGTTGACGTTGACGATGACCTGTTGGCCCCGGGCGAGCATGTCCTCCACGACATCGGCGATACCGGCGAGGTCCTCGTCCTTTGGGTCGACGGCGGCATCCCAGCGCTTACCGGTCTTCCGCTCGATTTCCGCACGATCCGGGCCCATGAGGCGGATTACTACCGGCGAGATAAGGAGGTCGGCGACCTGGGGGTAGATCCGCTGCAGCGGCGGCATGTAGTAGCCCTGGCAGAAGACGTGAGATATCCCGTGCCGGCGCAGGAGCTCGAAGTAGTCCCGCTCGAGGTACTGCGGATTCCGCGGCTCGAGGCCGTAGGTCCAGCCGCCTGGAAGCGACGAGAAGAACCCGTCGAGATGCGACAGGAACGAAGCGCGATCCCGCATTTTCTGTTTATTGAGATACTCGAACTGAAACATCACCACGCTCGTGTGCTCGCGCATCGGCTCGATGAGAGACAGGAAACGTGAGGTGAGCTCCGGTGAGAGAAAGTGGGGATTGAGTGCGTTGGGGTCCTTCCGTGACCGCTTGTAAACGTGGGTCAGGGTGATGCTGTTCGGCGCCTTGATGCTGAAGCGGAACGTCCCGGGGACGGAGGAAAGATACTCGGCCACCGTCTCGGGCTTCGGCAGGCTCACCGTATCGAGGCCGAAGAGGGACCAGAACCACTGGTCGACTTCCACGGTGTTGAAGGCTCTCGCGTACTCGGCGAGGTAGTTGATGCCGTCGCCGGCGGAGTAGACGAGCCCTTCCCAGCTCGGGAACTTCCAGCTGCAGGTACCGAACTGCACGGCTTTGCTCATACCCTCCGGAAGGTAACACGATGCCGGTGATCGCGACCACGGCGGACCCGTCACCGGTGATCGCGACCACGGCCGGTCGACACGCCGGTGTTTTGCAGTTTGACACCCCGGTAGGGGCTTGCTATAACGGTAGCTCCATGAAAGTCGTCATTGTTGGTGCGGGTGCGGTCGGCTTCCAGCTTGCACGCCAGCTCATCGCCGAGCAGCGAAACGTTGTTCTTGTCGAGAAGAATCCGGCGCACGCGAACTATGCCTCGCAGCGTCTCGATTGCATGGTGCTGACGGGCATCGGGAACAACGTGGATATGCTCAAGCAGGCGGGGACCGACAAGGCGGATTTTCTGGTGGCCGTCACCGATTCCGACGAGGTCAACATGATCTGCTGTGCCCTTGCGGCCACGGAGTTCGATCTGCCTCAGACGATCGCACGGGTGCGAAATATCGACTACGCCGCGACAGGCACCGCGGGCCGGAGCTTTCTCGGCATCGATCAGATCGTCAATCCGGAAATCGAGGCAGCGGAGGCGATTCTCCGTAGCATCGAGCGTGGCGCTACCAGCGACGTCATGCTTTTCGAACGGGCGGGCGTCCAGATGCGCCACATAAACGTCGACCGCAGCTCCTACTTCAAGGACAAGACCCTCCAGGAGATCAACCAGCAGTTCCAGTTCTCCTTCCTCGTTGCGGTGATCGTGCGGCAGAACGACTACATCATCCCGTCGGGGGATACCGACATCCGCGAGGGCGATCTGCTCTACATCGTTGCGACCGAGGGGAACTTCGAGGGGTTGTTCGACTATCTCGGCAAGCGCAAGCAGGAGCTCAAGCGCATCGTCATGCTCGGCGGCGGCAAGATCGGCAGCCTCATCCTCGACCACTTCTTCACGCACCCCAATGGGCAGAGCGGACGGAGGAAGCGGATGATGCGCCGCATTGTCGGCGGGTTCGGCGGCGGAAAGCCCAGCGTGAAGGTGGTCGAGCGCGATTACGCGAAGTCCAAGCAGATCTCCGAGCGCTTCCCCGACGCCCTCGTCATCAATGCCGATATCACCGACGAGGGCATCTTCGAAGAAGAGCACTTTCAGAACTCGGACCTCATCATTTCCGCCACGGACAACCAGGAGCTCAACATCGTCAGCGCCGTCTACGGCAAGAATCTCGGTATTCGCCGCGCCGTGGTGCTGGTCAACAAGCTCAACTACGCAAAGATCGCCGCCAACGTCGGAATCGACGTGACGGTCAGTATCAAGAACGCTGTTGTCAACTCCATTCTCAAGATCATCCGGCGCGGGAAGGTGCGCAGTCTCCACAGCATCTCCGACGGGCGCGTGGAGATCCTCGAGCTCACCGTCGACGCCGGAAGCCCGGGAGACGGGCATCGCATTGAGGACGTGAAGCTGCCATCGGCATCTCTGATCGTGTCGGTGGCGCGCGGCGAGGAGCACGTGATCCCCCACGGGGGGTATGTGCTGCAAGCCGACGATAATATCATTATCATTACCAAGAAAGAGTTCGTCGATCGTGTGCAGGGGCTTTTCTCCGCGCGATCCTGAACGGCCTTAGAACCCGTGACACCCGGAGAGGTAAAAATGAAACGCGGTCTACTTGCGATTCTACTCATGGTATCAGTGTCATTGAGCACCGCCGTCGCACAAACCGACGTCTTCGGAGTCGGCGTTGTGCTGGGAGAACCCACCGGAATCTCCGCCAAGGTCCGTCTGGGGCCGACATCCGCTATCGATGCGGCCGCCGCCTGGTCCTTTGTGGATGAGGGATCGTTCTACTTCCACGCGGACTACCTCGTGCACTTCCCCGACGTGCTTACAGTGGATCCCGGTGAGCTGCCGCTCTATGTCGGCGTAGGGGGCATGGTATCGCTTCGCGAGGATCCGCTGCTCGGTATCCGGATTCCGGTGGGCCTGGCCTATGAGTTCGAGACCGCACCGCTCGATGTATTCTTTGAGATAGCACCGGGCATGGGCATTTTCCCGGAGACCAGCCTGGAGTTCGCAGGAGGGATCGGCATCCGCTACTACTTCGGCACCTCACAGGCTGCCGGTTAGGGGCCTGCATGGCAACTGCAGCCGGCGTCGAGGCAGAGGTATTCGATGAGCTCGTGCGCGCGAGCTCGCGGCTTTCACGGGAGTTCGGGTTCAAGGATCTGGTGTCGGTGCTCGTGGAGCAGGCGGTGGACATATCCGGGTCCGAGCTCGCGTGTCTCTATATCTACGAAAACCCCGAGGAGCCGGGTGGAAAGCTCAAGCTCTACTACCAGCGCGGCCGCTACCAGGTGTCCCGGTCGATGGCCGCCGAGGCGGAGTTCGTCGAGTTCCTCGAAGACAGCGACGAGTCACTGGTAGTGCTCGACCGCGGGCAGCCCTTTTTCGCTGACATTTTTCTCCATCCGGAGATGAGCAGCGGCATCGCCCTGCCTCTGAGCACGCCCAAGGCACGCATCGGCGTGCTGGTCCTCAACTCGAAGATTCCGGGATTCTACGGGAAGGACCGGTTCTATTTCCTCGACTCCTTCACCAAGCTCGCCAGCGGTATGCTCGACAATCGGCGCCTGTTCGACGAGCTGAAAGAACAGCTGCGTCAGATCGAGTCCCTCGAGCGTTATCAGGAGAACGTGTTCTCCTCGATGACGAACCTCCTCATAACCGTGGGCCGCGAGGGTCACATCGAGTACTTCAACGAGGCAGCCGCCGAACGCCTCAAGCTGACCGAGGAGGACATCGGTACACCGTTCGCTCGCCTGTTCAAGAAGGCCCTCCACAAACGGGTGTTCGATCGGATCGAGCAATGCGAAGAGACAGGCGAACTCATCGTGGGCATCGAGGGCATCTACAGGAAAGACGGCGAGGAGATGGACTATTCCCTCAACATCTCGCCGCTGAAGGGCAAGCGCGGGCGCCACGAGGGCATCACCCTTCTATTTGCCGACCAGACGAAGGAACGGGAACTCAAGAAGAAGATGAACGTGGCGGTGGAGGAACGGCGCTACGTCAAGGACATGTTTGCCCGCTATCTCTCCAATGAGGTCGTTCAGAACCTCATGGACAACCCCGAGCTCATAAAGCCGGGAGGCGACAAGAAGATCGCGACGGTCCTGTTTGCCGACATCCGCGGTTACACCTCTTTCTCGGAGAACAAGGAGCCGGAGTACATCATCGGGGTGCTCAACGAATATTTCAGTCAGGCGGTCGAGGTCATCGTGGAGCACCGGGGGTACATCGATAAGTTCATCGGGGATGCGATCATGGCGGCGTGGGGGGTGCCGATGATGTCACAGGAGCAGGACGCCGAGCTCGCCGTCACCTGTGCGCTCGAGATGCAGAAGCTCGTTTCCTCGAGGGAGCGAACCTTCTTTCGGGGTGACGCGTCGAAGCTGCGTGTCGGCATCGGCATGCACACGGGGGAGCTCGTTGCAGGGAACCTCGGAAGCTCGCGCCGCATGGATTACTCCGTGATCGGTGACACCGTCAACGTGGCCGCCCGCCTCGAGGGCGTTGCCGGACCCGGTGAGGTGGTCATCACCAGGGCAACGAAGGATCTGCTGGGCTCGGATTTCCGCCTCGAGGAGCGCGAGCCGGTGAAAGTGAAGGGCAAGAACGAGGCCATCCAGATTTTCAAGGTCAAGGGACGAAAGAAAGGGGCGTGAGGATGCAAGAGATCCTGAACATCATAGAGGGAATGCCCACCTGGGCGTATGTGGGCGCAGCGGCAGCCGTCCTGGTGATTGTCGCCGTGGTCGTCGTTACCGTGAAGGTGCGACGGGATTTTGTCCGCCGCCTGCGGCTCGCCGCCGAGGATCCGGAGCAGGCCGAGCTGCTGGTGCGTCAGAAGTACGCCGACGGACAGCTGCTGCGGCGGTCAGGGCTCATCGAGTCGGTGGCCCGTAAGTACAGCATGAACGTCATATCCGCGACGGGCATCGACGAGCTGTGGCAGAAGCGGCTGCTTCGAAAGCGCCGGAGTTCCGATTTCCGCCGCGTCCT
>JAAAOH010000293.1 GCA_009908925.1 Spirochaetota bacterium
CAGACTAGTTATTCAACTGCTGGAGGTTCGCGACGAACTCCTCGGGAGTCTGTCGCCCAAGCGCCAGCGCACCGAAGCCCTGGCCGAGCTCAGCTATGAGATCGACGGGATACTGCGCCTGCATGTGAGTTACGGTGAACTCGGCGTTGCTGAAGGCTTCGATGAAGCGAGCCTGCAGCGGATCCATCTCGTCCTCGGACGCGCTGTACTTGATGGCGAACATCGAACCGGCTTCGAGCGATATGCGCTTCACGTTCTCAGGCCGCGTCATGAACTCCATGAACGCCAGCACCGCCTCGCGCTTCGCGGGATCGTCGGTATTGCCCGCTGCGAGGTTCGAGAGCGGAAACGAGACCTGCGCGCCGTAGCTGCCGCTACCCACACGCGGAGCCGGCGTGAGGCGCGTTGCCTCTTTCACCTCGGGGGCCTGCTCGGTGATGTTCCCGATGAACCAGGGGCCGTTGATGAAAATCGCGGTGCGCCCGGACATATAGTGGCCGCTCGACTCACCGGGACCGGCGCCGACGGCGTCGTCGGTGGTATAGTCCTGGAACATCCGCTGCATGATCTCGGCGGCCTGCACGTACTGCGGATGCGAGAGCGGGCGATCCCACACATCGGGTCCGCCAATACTGGCGAGGATATGGGAGTACCACAGCATGGAGGTCCATGCGTTGGAGCCGCCGGTCATCTGGGAAGTCGGGGCAACGCCGTTGGACGTCAGGTCCTCGGCCATCTGCCAGAAGTCGTCGAAGTTATCGGGGAACTCGTCCCACCCGGCCTCAGCGAGGAGATCCTCGTTGTACCAGATCGGAGTCACGCCGACCTCGAAGGGTACCGACTTGGCTGCTCCACCGCGGGTCGCACCACCGACAGTCCCCGAGACGAAGCGGTCGGCCCACTCACCGTTGAGTTGCTCGGTGAAATCGAAGAGCAAATCACCCTCGTAGTACTGGAAGGTGGTGGGGTCGGGGTTAAAGACGAACAGGTCAGGAACCTGCCTCGCCGCAATCGACGCGTTTATCTTGTCGCGATACCCGTCGGTATCGGGGTTTGCCTCGATATCGACCTGGTACTGCCCCTCGAACTCGGAGTTGAACTCCTCCACGAGTGTCGCGACGATATCGGCCTTCGCGTCCTGGCCGACCCAGAAGGTCGGGAAGTCGAGAACAACTTCCTCGGCCGGCGCTTCACCTTCGGCTTCTTCCTCGGCGGGGCCGCATGCTACGAGCAGGGCAAGAACTGCCAGCGCGACGGCGGCAACCATGAACAACCTCTTGTTCATCTACACACTCCTTTATGTCGTAATTGCGGTCAGTTAAGCACGGTTCATGGGGGCTGTCAAATCTTGATATGGATTGACAGATACCCTCGACCTGCATTACTGCCGCCGGCCCGTCCACCAACGGTGGCTCCACGGCCGACAGTCGTCCAACCCCGCGCACCCGTGGAGTTGGACGACTGTGTATACCTTACTACACCACTCTGAGCCACTTGTCAAATACTTTTTTTCTGAAAGAAATTAGCTGCGCCGACGCCGGTCAGGCGTCCTCGGCAAGTGAGGCAAACAGACCCGCAAACTCCGAGCCGCGTCTGTAATACACCGGCGGCCTGCCGCAGGGCGCTGTCTCGGTTCTCCAGCCCGGTGAGGCGGGCTGCCCTGACCACAGGTGCACCCACTCGTCTTCGGGAAGGTACACGGGCCACGAGTCGGTGTTTTTTTTCACCACCGGCGCAACGAGAAGGTCACGACCGTAGAGGTACTGGTAGCGCTGACGGTGTGCGGTCTCGTCGGTGCCGTAGTGGAGCGCCGGGTGGCGCATTGCGGGCAGGCCGGTGCGCGCGTAGGTTTCCACCACATGCGCGTGATAGGGAGCGAGTTGAGTGTACACGCGCGTCATGCGGGCAAGGTGCGCGAGGGTTTCGGCATCGGAATCAAACTGCCAGTTATCGCCCGGTCTGTTGCCCTCGTGACTGCGCATGATCGGAGTGAAGGCAGCCTGCTCGGCCCAGCGCAGCAGGAGCTCCTTGGAGCGTCTGATCCAGGCCAGTGTCGTGAACCCGCCGATGTCGGAGTGATGTACGCCGGTGCCCGAGAAGCCGCTCGAGAGGGCCGCGGGGATCACCGTCGGCAGGCCGTCGTTCGGGCTCCAGTTCACGAGCTGATCCCCGGCCCAGGCGCCGAGGGAGTACCGGGAGGTGCCGGTGTATCCCGCGCGCATGAAGAAGACCGCCTCACCGAGGGCGCCTGCTTCCTCGACAGCCTCGCGGTTCACACGCGCCCACTCGGCGGGGTAGCGGTTGTGAAACGACTCACTGCTTTCGCCCGAGTAGAGGACCGCGTCGGTAGGCAGGTATTCGCCGTAGTCCGCCATCCAGCCCGAGAGGCCGACACCGAGCATGTTTTCCTTTATGACGCCCTTGATCCAGCTCACCGCGTCCGGGTTGGTCAGGTCGATCAGGGCAGCCGGGAACGTCGTGATCGTTATCATGTAGTCGCCGCCGCGCGGATCCTGCACGCAGTAGCCCTTCTCCGAGGCCTCACGATAGAGCTCGCCCTCGATCGCGAGGAAAGGATTGATGTAGCCGAGCATGCGAATCCCCCGCCCGCCGAGCTCGGAGATGAGATCGGGAAAGTCGGGATACAGAGTGCGATCGTAGCTCCAGTCCCACATCAACTGCCGCCCGAAGCTGGTAATGCGGATTCCTTCCCAGTCCTGCGCCCAGGCACCGGAGAGCCGAATGCCCGCATTCTCGGCCCGCTCGATCTTCCGTCGGACCTCGTCGGAGCCCCCCTGCACGCCGAGCCACATGCCCGAGTACACCCAGTCGGGAAGCTTCGGCCCCGTCCCGAGAAGTCGACCGACACCGCGCACCGTCTCCTCGAGCGTATCGTGGACCCCGAACACGATGCGGTCGGGAACTTCCCACGCATGAATGGTCACACGATCCCCCCCGCTGAAGTCGAGCTCCGCGTAGCGGGTGAGATCGGTGTGGCAGAACCAGCTCGCAGAGGACACGAACGTCGGCTGGGGAAAGTACGTGGAGTACCAGTGCCCGCCGGCTCCGAATCGCAGCCTGGCAAGCCAGCTGATGGCGTCCTTTCCGCGGCCGATGCCCTGCTCCTGCACCCAGATCGGAACCCGCGAGCCCTTCAGGTCCAGCCGCGAGTACTGCTGACCGCCGCCGTAAAAGTGCTCGCCCGGGTCGACGGGAAGCGAGATCCAGATGTTGCTGATGTCCGGCTCGCAGTGGGGGAACGTGACCTCGAGATGGTCCGCCGTCTCGGCGAATCTGACGGCCGCTCCTTCAGGGGTAACGAGAAGGACGGCTCTGCGCTCGCCCTCGCCGCGGGCGTCTTCGCGCGCGGTCACGAGCGGGCAGCCGCGTCTCGCCACCTTGAGCGGACTGATCGTGTAGTGCCCCCGTGAGTCACTGTAGCGTACGCGGCCGGAGCCTACCGAGAGGAAGGGCCTTTTCGGCGTGTGCTCGACGATGACCCGGCCGCCGTACACGAGGCGAAGCCTCTCGCCGTCTCTGTGAAGCTCGAGCCTGCTCTGTGTCTCCTCACTCTGTGGCGATTCATCCATCACGTCGATCCTCCGCCGGTGGTATTACTCGTAGTGTTCCCGATGGTGTTCGCCCCGAGCCACCAGATTGCAAGCGGTCTCATATTCATTGGCGCCCGGAACCGGCCGTCGGCATCCCAGGCGGCAGGGGTACGAAACTGCAGACCTGACCTCTCGTAGATCACCCGTCTCAGCACGTCCGCAACTGCGTTCGCGTAGGCGTCGAGACCGTACCACTCGAGCATGCCGCAGAGCAGCCACGCGCTCCCCACGATGACCTCGTTTATCTGCAGCTCTTCCCCTCCGTCCGGCGTGAAGCGCCCGCTTCGGCCATCGGAAACGAGAAGGGGACCGTGCTCGCCGCCGTCGTAGCGCTCGAAGTTGTAGTCGAAGGCCCGCTCGAGGTGCGCGCGCACGTGGTCGAGGGGCAGGATCTCTCCGAGACCCGCCCGGGAGGCGTAGTAGGGGCCGATCAGCGCATCCGACATCACCGCGTCGCGGTACTTGCCCTCGCTGTCGGTGCGGTAGAAGTCCCCGCTCCACAGCAGTTCCTCGAACGTGTGCCTTCCGCGCGTGAGCCGGTCCTCGTACCGTGCCTGAAGCTCGTGTTCCGCACGATCGCCGGCGACCTCCGCCAGCACCCGGTATGCAGCCAGCGTCAGCCCGGCGCCGTAGGCGCTGACACCCCGAAATGCGAGTGCGTCCCAGGTGCTGTCGCCGAACTCCCGGTGGCGCGGCAGGCCGTCGCCCGTTTCATCCATCGACAGCATGTGCTCCCCGGCAGCCTTCAACAGCTCCCACTCCGCGGCCTCGGTCCTCCGTCCCCCTCGCGGGCGCGCGGACTCGATCCTCCGTCCCCGCAGCTGCCGGTGCAGATAGAAACTCGCGATCAGAGCCGGGTTGTGGTCTTTCCAGCTGTTGGGGTCGTCACGCATCGTGTAGCCGTTGAGCTCGTGCCAGGGGTCTTCCATGGGGCTTCCGAGGTCGTGCGGGGCCTTGTGGCGGGTCAGAACGGGGCGATCTTCGAACAGGCGATACACGACACGGGGCCGCTCGTCGGGCGTTTCGAGGCTCTTCAGGTAGTCGGCAAAGATTCCGTCTGCTATGGCAGGCCACGTCAGCGCGAATGCGGGAAACGCGTACACCCACAGGTCGAGCGTATTGTAGTAGTAGTATCCGGTGTCGAAGCCCTCGAGAAGGGCAAAATGCTCGCCGTCACCGAGGCGAGGGGAGTCCATGCCTTCCGGGCGCCCGGCTTCAGCGGCAACCCAGGCCGTGCCGTTGCCCACGGCCAGAAAGAGCTCGTTCAGGAGAGCGCCGCCGGTTCTCGCGCCCCCGCCGGTCTTCCGGCCGGTCTTCGCGCCGCCGGCACGCGCAGCCGGCTCCACGGCTTCGAGCGCGTCGAGTATCCGTGCACGCCCCCGTTCAACCGCCTCCTGCCGGCCGTCGCGGTTGCCGACCGCATGATCCAGGATCTTCTCGGCGTTCCGTCCGCTCGTACCGAACTCTGCGGTGTAGCGCTTGTACCACGTGCGCTCGGATCCGAAGGTCACTCGCGGCATGTCCCAGGCGATGGTGAAATCGACGCGCGTCTCCGCGCCCGGGGCGATGCGGCAGGAACCCGACAGCGCGGAGCTCAGCGGTTCGTGCCAGTGCGCGTCCCACGTGGCCCCGGATTCCGGCAGCGCGCCGTTGTCGATGAAATGCCGCTCGGCCCAGGCCTGGGTGTGGCGCTGCTCGCCGGGTGGAAGCCCGATCGCGTTCAGGTCCGCCTTCATGCAGGCCTCGACGGCGTAGCTACCGTCGGCCGGGCCGTCGACGCGGAGTCCCACCTGCCCCTCCATATCACGCTCGACGCGCTGTGACGGCCGCCGTTCCTGGATGACGCCCGGGCCGGCGGCGGCGCCGACAGCCTCGTTCGCGGGCCTCCCGGGGACAGCGCGCGCGGTGTTGCCGCTGTGGGTCTGCCCCGGCCAGCTGCGGTCCGCACGGTCGAGTGACGGCACCCGCGCATGGCGCCAGCCGAGAATGTTCGGCCAGAACAGTGCCGTGGCGACCTCGATCGGCCGCTCGAGTCGGCTTCTCAGATGCACGGTGAAATACACGACCGGCAGAGAGGCGGCCTCCTCGTCTCCCAAAACGAGGGGCGACCAGTAGTGAAGCAGAACTTCAACGGGCAGGTCCGGATCGTCGTAGTGCTCGAAGCATTCGGGGAAGAGCACCGCGTAGGTGCGACACTCCTCGGGAAAACCGTCGACGGGAGGGTCGTACCCCTCCCAGGTCGGTGGCGCGCCGGTGCCGATGTATCGGGCCCCGCGGTCTGTCGCCCCGCGGTCTGCCGCCCCGGGGGCGCCGGCTCCTCTCGCCCCGCCCACCGTGTCGGCGACGGCCCAGCGCAGAAGGAACCGGGCCTGCGGAATGGTCTCGGTCACGTGCAGGCCGGGCTCCATGTGCCAGCGGGAAAAACGCCCCCGCAGGTCCCGGCTGAAGCATCCGGTGCCGAGACCTCCGAGAAAGGGTCCGTGGGCGGGGCCGTCGTCGTGGCTTCTCGCCTTTGCCCGGTATCCTTCCCGGGGCACGGGCCCCTCTACGCGAAATCCGCACTCCGCGGCGTGTTCGTATCGCCTGTACGCCGCTTGCCAGCTCATACGTCGATCAGCCCTTCACCGAGCCCGCTGTCAGTCCGCTTATGAGCGACTTCTGGTAGAACACGATCAGCAGCACGAGCGGTATGATCGTGATGGTCACCCCCGCGGCGATCATCCCCCAGGGGATAGTGAATTGATCGCGAAGCAGCGTCACGCCCACCGGCAGGGTGTATCTGGTTTCCTCCGACATCAGGGAGAAAGCCAGCGTGAACTCGTTCCAGGAGTTCACGAAGCTGATCATGGACGCGGTTGCGACACCGGGCGCAGAAAGCGGAAAGATGACCCGGGTCAGCGAACCGATGCGGGAGCACCCGTCGATCAGTGCTGCGTCCTCGAGGTCGCTCGGGATGGTCCTGAAAAAGGTTGTGAGAATCCAGATGGAGATCGGCATCGAGAATACGCTGTAGGGAAGGATGAGTGCGGGATAGGTATTCAGCAACCCGAGCTCGCGAAAGGTCTTGAACAGCGGCACCATCAGCGCGATCAGAGGATAGGTGGAGATCAGCAGAAACGCGGTCAGCCAGAACTGCTTGTGCTTCACCCGCAGACGTGCGAGTGCGTAACTCGCCAGCGTCGCAATGAACACGGTGAGCGCCATGGAGCTCAGTGACACGATGATACTGTTGATGATGAAGATCCCGAACGGCGCCCGCTCGAACACCTGAAAGTACTGCTGGAAGGTCAGCGGGTTTGGTATGTACTGTATGGGCAGCTTGATGATCTGCGGCGTCGTCTTGAGGCTGGTCAGTACCAGCCAGATGGCGGGGGTGAACGAGTACACGAGGAGGAGCACCACCACCACGTAGAAGCCGAAGTATTCGAGTTTTGTATCGAAGTCGAGTCCCTTGCGTGCCATGCCTTACTCCCACAGAACCCGGATGTAGAGAATCGCTGCAATCAAAGTGAGAACGATCATGAACAGCGATAACGCGGAGCCGTAGCCGAAATCGAGATTGTTGAGCGTGACGCGGTATATGTAGAGGCTCAACGGCTCGGTCGCCACCCCCGGCCCGCCCTTGGTGAGGGCGAAGGGGGTGTCGAAGACCTGTATGGCCACGATCGTGCGAAAGATGAGCGCGACCAGGATCGATGACTTCAGCTGCGGCAGGGTGATGTGAAGGAACGCCTGCAGCCGCGTGGTGCCATCGACCTTCCCCTGCTCGTAGAGCTGCCCCGGTATGGACTGCAGTCCGGCAAGCAGAATCAGTGCCATGAAGGAAGCCGTCTTCCAGGTACTGGTGAACACCAGGGAGACCATGGCAAGGTCGGACTGCCCGAGGAAGAGGATGGGTTCCGTCACCAGCCCCAGTCGCAACAGGGTCCCGTTTACCAGGCCGTAACTGCTGTCGAGTATCCACGACCAGGTCAGCGCGCTCAGAGAGCGGGGCATCGCCCATGGAAGGATTACCGCCGCCCGTGCGACCCATCGCCCGGGGAACACCCGGTGCACGATGAGCGCCATCGCCAGACCAACGATAAGCGGGAATACGATGGTGCCGGTGCCGTAGATCGCCAGCACCTGCAGAGAGTGCCAGAACCGGCCGTCGGTGAGCATCTCCGCAAAGTGCTCGAGCCCCACGAAGGGAGTGCCCCGCTGGGGCATCGACAACTTCACGAAATGCATACTGAGGTAGATCGTCCGCCCGAGGGGATAGATCACCATCGCCAGCAGAAAGATCGTCGCCGGCGCCAGGAGAATGAAGATGAGCTCTCGCTCGCTCACGTCCCCGCGGCCGAGTCGCCTCAGGTTTTCAGCGCTGAAATGAGCCCGGACCCGTTCCAGTTTTCCGGCCACACGCCGCTCCTCTAAAACAGGGGCGGAAGCCGCCCGCGCTGTGCGGACAACCTCCAGCCCCGTTCATCGACGACCACCTGCTGTGGTCGTACTGTCTCGCACTTACTGGTACAGCGTCAGTTCCTCGAGCTCTTCGGCAGCGTCCGAGAGTGCCTCTTCGGCGGTCTTCTGTCCGCCAAGGGCCGCCGAAAGCTCGTTGCGAATGGCCGAGCTCACCTCACCGTAGGTCGGGCTCTTCGGCCGCGATTTACCGGTTGCAAGAATCGGTCGCACCTGCTCGAACCACGGGTTGGCCTCAATGACCTCTTCGTCTTCATATACCGACTTCATCGTCGGCATGTCACCGCGCACCAGTGCTGCCTGCTTCTGCCCCTCGAAGGAGGAAAGCTGCGAGATGACCTCCACGGCCAGCTCAGGCGCCTCGGAATTGGCATTCACGGCAAACTGGAAACCGCCGAGACAGACATTCGGGTCGTGGCCTTCGAATGCCGGTGGTGTCGAGACACCAACGTTACCCTGCACCGCAGACTCGTCGCTGTTCAGGCGTCCCCAGACGTAGGTCCAGTTCAGCATGAAAATTGCACGGCCGTCCTGAAAAATGACACGGCTGTCGTCGGTGCCGGTCTGTACGACGGCGTCGCTTGCGACATTATGTACCTTGGAGAGATCGATCATCATCTGAAGTGCCTCGACACCGGTTTCGTTGTCGATAACAACATTGCCGTTCTCGTCGAGGATCGAGCCTCCGTTGCCCCAGAGGAACTCGAGAAAGTTTGCGAGCAGTCCTTCGATGTTCGCTCCCTGGAAGGTGATACCGCGGAGATTAGGGTTATCCTCGCCCTCCTTGATGGTCTGAGCCATCTCGATCAGCTCGCTCCAGGTCTCGGGCGGTCCGTCGTAGTCGTACTTCTCGAGCAGGTCGGTGCGGTACCAGAACATCAGAGCGTCCGCGTCGCCAGGAAGCGCATAGAGCTCGCCGTCAACGCTGTTTGCGCTGATGTAGCTCTCGAGATACTCGTCCTTCTGAGACTGGCTCACGTAGTCGTCGAGCGGCAGTGCCCAGCCGGCGCTGGCAAACGTGGCAGGCCAGGTGACGTCCATGTGGACGGTGTCGGGCGTGCTCGCCTCGGCAGCGAACCGGGTCGTGTAGAAGTTCAGCTGCTCGCCCGATGTACCGGGAAGCGCCCGCAGGGTTACCTGCTCGTTCTCGATGTGCTCCGAAAGGACGTCGCGAAAGATAGCTTCGCGGTCGGTGCGGCTGTCAAAGGCGACCTGTACGGTCTGGTCCTCGGCTGCGGCGCCTTCACCCGCGCCTTCACCCTCGGCCTGCCCCGATGCGAACAGCATGGCGGGGCCGGCGAGCACGAGCACGGCGAACAACCCGAGTCGCTTCATCATTTTCCCAAGTCTCATAAAAATCCTCCTTTACTTTCTTTCCAAAAGAAAGTATCGATGCGGCACGAACGTGCCCTGTATCGCACGGCGCGGTCATCGATGTACCAACGCCTAGTTCAAAGCTTGCACGCGCGGCTCGCGTCGAGCAACAGACGGTTTGGGTTAGATTTGCCCGATTTCTCGCCCGAAAAACCGATCGAGAACGAGATCGGCGGCACCGTGGCAGGCGCGAAGCGGTTCGTAGGTCTGCGGGAGCACCGCGGCCGCCCCCTCGCTCAGACCGGGTGCGTCGGAGCCGAGGTATTTGTCGAGTGAGGCCGCGAGGAACTCCGAGAGCCAGCGGTGGCGCGAGACGATAAGGTAGGACTCGGGATTGAGCAGATTCGAAAGGGAGTGCACGGCCTGCGCGAACCGTCGCGCTGTCTCGCCGAGTTCGGGGCAGGCTTCTGATACCGGAGCCTCCTGCTCGGCAAGCGCCTCGCCGAATGAGGAAAGCGAGGAGAATCCGCACTCCCGCAGTGCCGCCTCCACCGCGCCCTCGGAGAGATAACTCTCGAGGCATCCATTCCATCCGGAGGCGCATTCGCGGCCGTCGGGGTCCAGCACCATGTGTCCGACCTCCAGCACCGTGCGCCCGCGGTTGGTGAGCACGCGACCGTCCTGCAGGAATGCCCCGCCGACGCCGGAACGGATGAGAAAGGTCATCACCGACTGGTGGCCCGCTGCGCTCCCGTAGCGGTACTCACCGAGGGCGAGAACGGCGGTGTTGTTGTGAACATGCACGGGCCATCCGAACTCCCCCTCTATGCGTGCCGAAACGCCATAGCCGTCAAAGCCGGGGATTCTCGGATAGCGAACGATAGTTCCGGTCCCGATATCCACGATGCCCGGCGCGCCGACCCCGATCCCCAGCACCTTCTCCGGGTTCAACCCGGAGGACTCGGTCGCGCGACGCACCAGTGCCGATATCTCTCCCATCACGGCCTCGGCCTCGATGTCCGGCGGGGTCTCTATGACCTCACTGTAGATCGCCTCGCCGGAGAAGTCCGAGACCACCACGGCTGCCGAGCCCGACCAGAAATCGATTCCGATGATGTACAGGCTCTCGGGTACCACACAGTAGAATGCGGGCTTTCGCCCCTTTCCGGCGGTCGCCGGACGGGCCGGGCTGCATTCGCGGATAATCCCGTCCTGCTGCAGCTGGGAGAAGATGCGGAACACGGTGGGTGGCTTGAGCCCCGTGATGTTTGCGACCTCGGACTGTGAGATCCCGCTGGTGCCGTGAATGAGGCTGAGAACCAGCTTCTCGTTTCGCTCCCGTACATCGTAGCTGCGAAGGGGCCGGCGGTTCATTCGTCGCTCTCCCCGCCCGCACCGCCCACACCGGCTATCGTTGCGTTCGCCACGGGCATGATGCCGACACGGGGGCGCTCAGAGCCACCGGGAGCCCACTCAGGGTGGCGCACCCGGACGGCGGCTACCGCCTCGTGGATACCGGCTGCGGTATCGAGCAGGAGCCGCTCCGCCTCCCGCGGCGACATATCCGTCACCCATGTCGTTCGAAAGCGCGTGGCCTCCCGTGCGATCTGGAAGGCCTTGTGCGGGCCGATACGGAAGCCCTCCGCCTCGAAGTCCTCGAGCGCCTGC
>JAAAOH010000282.1 GCA_009908925.1 Spirochaetota bacterium
CGTCCGCCGACGCGCGGCCGCCGGTCGCCGCCGCGGACGCGAGCGCCACCGGCCGGCCCTCGCCGCACTGATCGCGGCCCTCGCGCTTTCAGCGCTCGCCGGCTGCCGCACGGCCCCGCCGGCACCGCCGACCGCCCTGTCGGAGTACCTTCCCCCGGAAGCCGCGGCCTATGTCTACCTCGACGTTGGCAGGGCGCAGGAGCCCGCGCGGCACATCCTCTCTGCCGCCGGCATCGAAGGCCGTAACGCGCGTCGTATTCTCGAACGGACGGCGCGGGTCGCCGTCGCCCTCGGCGAGCCCGGCGCTGGTGAGGGCGCCTTTCTGCTCGCGGCCTCCGGCCGACTTCCCGGCTTCCTGATCGAGGCGCAGCTCGAGGACGAGGAAGAGTGGAACAGACGCACCGTATCCGGCGTCGGCAGGCGCTACGGCGTGTGGCGGCGCGAGGCCGACGGGGTCGAGCTGGCATTCCCCGAGCCGCGGCTTGCGGTGGTGGGAACCGCCGGTGTGGAGGCGGCACTGCAGCGGCAGCCGGGCGGTTCGGCCGCGGCGGCGGTGGCGGGACAGGGAACCCCGGCTGCCGGCGCCGCGGCCCGCGGGGCGGCGGCGGCCGAGCGCCACACCGCGGTGCTGTTTCTGCCGCGGACGGTTATGGCCGCGCCGCTCGGACGCGGCGGCATCGAACTGGCGGACGTGGAGTTGCTGGCGGATCCGGACTCGGCGGGTGACGCCGCGCGCGACTGGCGCATCCGGGGCCGGCTGAGCCTGGCCGACGAGGGCACCGCACGCGCGGTTACCGCGCTCATACGGCTCCTTGCCATTTCGATGATTGCGCAGACCGGGGCGGACCCGGGAGAGGTGGCTGAAGAGCTCAGCGTGGAGCGTGACGGGACGACGGTCGGTTTCGACGGCATCATTCTTGCCGAGCGCTACGTTCTCGACGCCCTCGATGAGTTTCTGCTCGGCCGCTACGGAGAGAGACCATGAGAGTGGGAGTAGTCGATTACGAAGCGGGTAACCTCAGAAGCGTAGAGACGGCGCTGCGTGCGATCGACGCGGATTTCGTCGTGTCGGACAGGCCCGAGCCGCTTCTCGCCGCCGATCGCCTGGTGTTTCCGGGGGTCGGCGATGCGAAGGCCGCCATGGACGTCCTCGAGCGATCGGGCCTTGCCGAGGCGGTGAGGAGCTTTTTCGAGACGGGGAAGCTCATTCTCGGCATCTGCGTCGGCAGTCAGATCGTCCTCGACGCCTCCGAGGAGAACGATGCGACGTGCCTTGGGCTCGTTCCCGGCACCGCACGACGCTTCCCGGGCGACATGGGTCTCAAGGTACCGCACATGGGGTGGAATCAGGTAGACAACACCGGAGGGCACGCGCTCTTCGACGGGATCGCTCCCGGCACCTCATTCTACTTCGTGCACTCCTACTACCCCGATCCCGATCACGCGGAGCACCGGCTCGCGACAAGCGATTACGGCATCACCTTTGCCGCGGGTGTTCAACGAGAGAACCTCATGGCAGTGCAGTTCCATCCCGAGAAATCCGGGGAGGCGGGGCTGCGCCTGCTCGGCAATTTCCTCGCGATGAGCGACGAGTAGCGAACAGGAGGGATGCGTGCTTCAGAAACGGGTAATCGTGTGCCTTGACGTGCGCGACGGCAAGACAACGAAGGGCATCAAGTTCCAGGGAAACGTCGACATCGGGGATCCGGTGGAGATGGCGCGCACCTACTATGAGCAGGGCGTCGATGAGCTCGTCTTCTACGACATCACCGCCTCCGCGGAGCGACGCAAGATCATGATCGACGTCGTCGCGCGTGTTGCCGAGCAGATCTTTATCCCCTTTGCCGTGGGCGGCGGCATTTCCAGCGCCGAACAGATGCGCGAGGTGCTGCTCGCCGGCGCGGAGAAGGTCAGCGTGAACAGCCAGGCGGTGCGCAACCCCGACATCATCTCCGAGGGAGCCTCCCTCTACGGACGGCAGTTCGTGGTGCTCGGCATGGACGTGCTGCACGACACGGAAATGCCCTCCGGCTACCGCGTGGTCATAAACGGTGGGCGCACCCCCACCGAGCTCGACGCGCTCGACTGGGCCCTGCGCGGGGAGCGCCTCGGCGCCGGCGAAATCGTCCTCAACTCGATCGATGCCGACGGGACACGCGACGGTTACGAGCTGACCGTCACCCGCATGATCTCGGAGGCGGTGAACATTCCGGTCGTTGCCTCTGGCGGCGCCGGTCGTCCCGAGCACCTCGCCGATGTGTTCGAAGAGGGCAGGGCGGATGCGGCACTCATCGCATCGATGGTCCACTACGGCGACTACACCGTGGAGGGCATAAAGCGCTACCTCGACGAGCGACGGATCCCGGTGCGGCTCGATCCATTGCCGGGCCGGGGCGACTGAAACATACGGCGTTTCAACGGGGCCCCATATCACATGTACGTTGTCCCCGGATGCGAAAGTTGATATATTTCCAGCAGCGTTGGACACGTACGCGTATCCATCCACAATCAGGAGAGACAGCATGCCGACCTATGAATACGAATGCCGAAGTTGCGGACATCGATTCGATCAGTTCCAGAATATGTCCGACGACCCCCTGCGGGACTGCCCGAGCTGTGCAGAGCCTGCGCTGAAACGCCTCGTGGGCGGTGGCATTGGCGTCATCTTCAAGGGAAGCGGGTTCTACGTAACCGACAGCAAATCATCGGGTTCCGCCAAGAAGCCCGCAGCACAGACAAACAGTGATTCCTCCGGCGGATCGACCACATCCGGCACGGAGTCATCGGATTCCTCGACGAAGAGCGGCGACAGCGCATCGTCGAAGAGTGACGGCGGCTCCTCGTCTTCCGGTTCTTCCGGATCATCCGGGGAGACGGCGGCGAAGAAAGCCGGGTGAACGGCCACCGTTCGGTGACTGCGCCGGCCCGCGACTGGCGGCCCCTGACGCGCGGCCGGTGGCCCGCAGGTCGCGGCTCGCGGCGCCGGGCGCGCGCGCCCTATATGCCTGCCAACTCATATGCGTCGGCCGGCATATAGTTGCAAAGTGAGGCGTTGTGTTGTATCTTGGTGGTGTCATGCCCGAAACCGTCACATGTTCCGACGAGGTGCTTGCCCAGTTCGCTCAGAAGCTCAAGGTCTGCGGCCACCCCGTTCGCCTGAAGCTTCTCTGCCACATCGCTCGTGAGCAGGATTTGTGCGTGTCCGAGCTCTGGACCTGCGTCCAGCAGCCGCAGCCGGTCGTATCCCAGCACCTCGCCGTGCTCAAGGATAAGGGCATCGTTCAGTCCGAGGTGAAGGGTAACAAGCGCATCTACTCGATCGTCGACCCGTTTGTTCGTGATATGGTGGATGCCCTCGAGACCGGGCATGCGGCCGCGGTCAATCAGTCGGCAGCGGCCGGCAGCTGACAGCGGCCGTCGCCGCCGTTTCAATCGACATGGATAGAACCTTTGATCTCGGTCAGCATTCCACCGCATTCTCCATACAGGCGGCAGGCATAGCCGACACATTGGCTGTGCTCGAGGATCGCGAGGAGGTGCTCACCGTGTACGATGAGCACACCGCCGAGCTCTTTGCGCCCGCGGACCGAGCCGGCATCGTACTGCCGCCCGGTGAGCACGCCAAGGAGTGGTCGTCGGTGGAGCTCATCATCGACGAGGCGCTGAAGAGAGAACTGGGCCGCGACGGCGTGTTTGTCGGGGTGGGCGGCGGTGTGGTAACCGATGTCACCGCATTTGCCGCGTCCGTCTATCTGCGTGGCGTGAATCTCGAGCTTCTACCGACCACTCTTCTGGCCATGGTGGATGCCGCCTTCGGCGGGAAGACGGGCGTGAACTACGGCGGCTACAAGAACATGGTGGGAACCTTCTACCCGGCCTCATCGCTGCAGGTGTTCACCGAATGTGTGAACAGCCTCTCCGAGCGGGAGTTTATGAGCGGACTCGCAGAGGTCATCAAGGCTGCGCTGCTCGGCGATGATGAGCTCTTTGCGTTTCTCCGTGATGAACGCGAGGGCGTGCTGGCCCGAGTCCCTGAGGCGATGGAATACATCGTCGATCGGGCGATCGGCGTGAAGGCTCACGTCGTGGAACAGGACCTCCTCGAAACGGGCGTCCGCGCAATACTGAACCTCGGCCACACGTTTGCGCACGCGCTGGAGTCTGTCTCCGGGCTCGGGAGATGGAGCCACGGCGCCGCCGTAGCCTGGGGAATCGCGCGAGCTCTCGAGACCGGAGAGCGCCTCGACCTCACCCCGACCGAGTATGCCGACTCGGCGAGGTCGCTCATTGAGAGTTACGGATACGACACCGGTGCGACCGGCGAAAACGTGGATGCGCTCCTCGCGGCGATGCGCTACGACAAGAAGCGGCGCGGCGGTCGTCTGAACCTGGTTCTGCAGGAAGGGCTCGGATGGACGAACGTGCAGGAGACGCCTGAGTCGGTGGTACGCGCCGCCGGCCGCACTTCCGGGCGGCTGCGCCTCCGGGGTGGTCGCGGCCCGCGGTCAAAGCTCGTCGTGCTCGGGCTCGCTCTCCTCGATGATGGCCGTCAGGTGCCGATAGGTAGAGCTCATGGCCTCGGCGCAGTTCTGATCAACCTCCTCCGGCAGATCGTCTGCAAGCGTCTCGAGTGCGGCGAGCGTGTCGTACACCGCGGTATAGAAACTCCGCTGCGGGCGGAACCAGTAGTTGCCCACCGAGTCGGTATTCAACTCCACAAAGCCGAGTGTCTTTGCGCTCTTCTTCAGTTGCGCGAGTTTCAGCACGGCCCCGAGGTCGTTGCAGAGTGCACCCTGATCTTCGGGTAACTGATAGTTCTTCCTGCGCGGCAGGCCCGAGATGATATCGCGCCCGGGATTGAAGTGCCTCGCGGCGGCGAAAATCTCCCGCAGGCGCGCCCCACCCAGTATCTCCCGGCCCTGGTAGAGTATCTTCCCGCGCATCGTGGCATAGTGCCCGGGAAGCTCGCTGTGATCCTTCCTGACGACTTTCTCGAGTCGGCTCCACGGAAGCACGGCGATCTTCTTCTTTCCCTTGTACGGCTCGAGCTTGAAGGTCTGTGCGCCCACGTGGATCTGGTTCGTGGTGTCGCGCGCCGGCTTCTTCTGTTTCTTCTTGCCCCCCTTCGCCCGGGCGGTCACCGAAAGAGCAATGATGTCTTCGGCGAGCTCGGGTGCGATGCGGGGAATCCAGCCCTTCTCGATGGGCGAGACCGAGCGCGCATACATACGACTCGTCCGCACGATCTCGCCGGCCACGAAGTACTCGGGGTCCTCCTTGAACATCACCGAGCCCGGGTGGATCTGAATGCGGTCGGCGGTCAGGCTGCGGTAGGCATACTTTCCGCTTCGTGCGCAGAGGAACTGAATAAGCCCTCGCGAGACCGCACAGAGATAGTCGGCGGTCGAGCCGCCGCGGCCGACGGGAAGACCCATCCCGGAGACGATTTCCGCGAGCTGTTCGCGTACGTTGTGGATCTCGGCCATGGTGCGGGGGTCGAGGTAGCGGGTCTCGCAGAACTTCTGCTTGTTCTCGGCACTCTCGTAGGCGTGAAGCAGCTTGAGGTAGGAGACGAAGTCTCCCGCGTCGTCACGGTAGCGATGATGCGCCCGGCGGGCGGCGACTTCCTCGCCCTGGGGCAGCAGAAACGGGGTGTTGGTGGACAGAAACGCCGCCGCGGTCACCGACTCCTGCACCACGTCGGGGAAGGAGCGAATCGCGGCGACGATCATGCGTGACAGTCGCGGCAGCAGGGGAAACTCCGCCATCATCCTGCCCACCTCGGAGAGGGAGTTGTCCGGCGAGAGTGCGTCGAGGAGATCGAGGGTCTCGACGGCCCCGATGATGCTTCGCCGCCCCGGCGATGAGATGAAGTCGAAGGCGGCGAAGTCGCGGATACCCAGCTCCGCCATCCGCAGCACCACCTCCGAGAGGTCGGTGCGGTAGATTTCCTCGAGGGTGAACAGCGGCCGCGAATCGAAATCCTCGGGCGTGTAGAGGCGGTAGCAGGCACCCGGGCGCGTACGACCGGCGCGCCCTTTGCGCTGATTCGCCGAGGCCTTGGAAATGGGTCCCTCCACCAGTGAGGAGGTAAAGCTGCGCGGGTTGTAGTAGTTCATCTTGGCAAGACCGGGATCGATGACTGCGGTGATGCCGTCTATGGTGATACTTGTCTCGGCGATGTTGGTGGCGACCACCACCTTCTTCTTGCCCTCCGGCGGCGGAGGGAAAACCGCGTCCTGTTCTTCCTTGCTGAGGCGTCCGTAGAGGGGCATGAGGTGCAGACTGCCCGCGACCGGAGAGTGTGCCAGTGTGCTCACGCAGTTCTTTATGATCTGCTCGCCGGAGAGAAAAATGAGGATGTCGCCCTCCGGGCCCTCCTCGGTAATCCGCACCACGATCTCCTCGATCTTTCGCAGGAGCTCGTCCGGGTCGCTTTCGGCGAGCGGCGGGTCGTAGATGACATCTACCGGGTACATCTGCGCATCTATCCGCACGATTGGCGCAGAGTCGAAGTACTCGCTGAAGACCTCCGCGTTGATGGTGGCCGAGGAGACGATGACACGGAAGTCGGGGCGCTCCTCGAGAATGCGCTTGAGAAGGCCGAGGATGAAGTCGATGTTCAGGCTGCGCTCGTGGGCCTCGTCGACCATGATGACCGAGTAGCGGCTGAGCATGGCGTCGGCCTTGAGCTCCTGAAGCAGGATACCGTCGGTCATGATCTTGATGCGCGTGTCTAGGGATGTGTGATCCTCGAAGCGCATCTTGTAGCCGACTGTCTCACCGTGGGGCTCACCGAGCTCCGCGGCGATGTACTCCGACACCGACACCGCAGCGATTCGCCGGGGCTGAGTCACCCCGATCACGCCGTCGCGCGAGAAGCCTGCCTCGTGGAGAATCATCGGAAGCTGCGTGGTCTTGCCCGAGCCGGTGGGGCTCTCCACGACGATGACCTGGTTGTCCTCCAGCGAGTCGAGAATGCGCTCGCGCTGCTTGTAGACGGGTAGATCGGTTCGAATCATGTGAATCAGTCGGAGCCGGCGATCCGGGCCGCCCGTTCCGCCGCCGCGTCGAGGTCCAGGTTGTCGAAGCTCTCCCGCGTTGCGAGGTCTTTCACGTTCACGGTTCCCGCGGCCCGCTCCTCGGGCCCGCAGATGATGCCGACGCGTGCGCCTTTCTGATCCGCGAACTTGAACTGCGCGCCGAGCTTCTTTGCCTCGGGATAGACCTCGGCGGATAGTCCCTCCTCGCGCAGACGGTCTGCGATGCGATGATAGTGCCCGATGAGGGTGTCGTCGAGGCAGAGCACGACGGCGTCGACGGTGCCGCGGCCGGTGTCGGCGCGGCCGAGCTCTTCGAGGGCGGCAATGAGGCGGTCGAGGCCTACCGAGGCGCCGACGCCGGGAATCTGCTCTTTTGTGTAGAGGGATGCAAGGTCGTTGTAACGGCCGCCCGAACACACCGAGCCGATACCCTCGAGCTCGTCCAGAAATGTCTCGTAGACGCAGCCGGTGTAGTAGTCGAGTCCGCGCGTAATGGAGGGGTCGAGCGCCACCCGGTCGGCGATGCCGGTCTCCTCTGCCCAGGCGAGGATGCGCTCGACCCGTTCGGTGTCCTCGGCGGGACCACCGGCGAGCTCTCTCATCGTGGAGAGGGTTTCGGCGGCGGTGCCCTGCGCCTGTATGTACGCGAGGATCTTCTCCGCGCCCGCCGAGCCCGTCAGTCCCTCGAGCTCTTCCCGCGTCTTCTCCGGGCCGATCTTCCGCATCTTGTCCACCGTGCGAAGGATCTCCACCGAATGCTCCGCCGCACCGATGTGCCCGAGAAATCGGTTGAAGATGCCGCGGTGGGAGAGATGCACCGTGAAGGCTGAGAGCCCGAGCGCCTCCATCGAGCGAACGATGAGAAGCAGGATCTCGAAATCCGCGGATGCCGTGTCGGTTCCCACGATGTCGAAGTCGCACTGCGTGAACTCGCGGTAGCGGCCGCGCTGGGTGTTCTCGCCGCGAAAGACCTTTGCCACATGGTATCGCTTGAAGGGCAGATAGAGCTCCGACTTGTGCTGTGCCATGTACCTGGCGAAGGGGACGGTGAGGTCGAAGCGCATGGAAACGTCGCGACCGCCGTTGTCGGTGAAGCGGTAGATCTGCTTGTCCGTTTCGCCCCCGCCCTTACCGAGAAGGACCTCGGTGTACTCGAGAACCGGTGTGTCTATTGGAACGAAGCCGTGGCGGCCGAAAACCCGCACCAGGCGGTCGATGAGCTCGCTGCGTCGTGATTCGTCCCGGGGTAGAAAATCGCGAAAGCCTTTGAGGATCCGCGGCTCGATGCGCTGTGCCATATCTACCGTCTACTATGCAGGATGGCCCGGCGAGTTGCAAGGCGGGCGTCGGCCGCCGAGGCCTCGGGGCACGCGGGGGCCGGCGACGCCGTCCCCGCGTGGTGACTAGACCCGGGGCTGTGTCTGAGAGCCTACATAGCCGCCCGGAAGATCGCCTTGACGTCTTCATCACTTGGCGTGCGGGGATTGGTGAATCCCGACGCATCCTTCTGTGCGTTGATCGTCATGGTTTCGATGTCCCCTTCCTTGACATCCGTTCCGTAGCGTTTTCCGAGCTCAACCAGGTTGGGCGGGATGCCCACGTCCTCTGAGAGCTTCTGAATGGCGGTGATCGCTTTCTCGGCAGCTTCTCGCTCTGAGAGTCCCTGCACGTCTTCACCCATGATCTGGGCCATTCTCACGAACCGGTCGACGCGGGCGATAAGGTTGAACCGTTGTACATGCGGGAGCAGGATCGCGTTACACTCTCCGTGCGGCAGGTTATAGAAGCCGCCGAGCTGGTGGGCCATCGCATGCACGTGTCCGAGGGAGGCGCTGTTGAATGCCATACCGGCCATGTACTGCGCGAACGCCATGCCCTCGCGCGCTTCCATGTCCTGGCCGTTTGCAACGGCACGACGGAGATACTTGAAGATAAGCTCGATCGACTTCTCGACTGCAGAGTCCGTCATGGGCGTCGCGACGGTGGATACATATGCCTCCACGGCGTGCGTAAGTGCGTCCATTCCCGTTGCGGCAGTCAGTTTCGGCGGCATCCCTGCCATCAGAACCGGGTCATCGACCGCGATATCGGGCGTTACCCGCCAGTCCACAATCGCCATTTTCACTTTGCGGGAGAGGTCCGTTATGATGCAGAAGCGCGTCATCTCGGATGCTGTTCCGGCAGTCGTGTTCACCGCGACGTAGGGCGGCAGATTGGCTGACGACTGGTCTATGCCCTCGTAGTCATGAATCTTGCCCCCGCCGGAGACGACAAGCCCGATGCCCTTGCCCGTGTCGTGAGAGGAGCCTCCTCCAAGTGTGATGAGGCTGTCGCACGCTTCCTTTTTGTAGAAGTCTACGCCGTCATGAACGTTCTGGTCGGTCGGATTCGGCACGGCCCCGTCGAATACCGCGTAATCGACACCGGCCTCGTCGAGCAGGTCGGTGATCTGTTTGAGGATTCCGGCTTTCACCAGTCCTTTGTCGGTCACGATGAGCGGCTTCTTTCCGCCGAGGTCCTTTACCTTCTGGGGGATTTCTTTTCGTGCACCAATCCCGATCAGAGTTACGCTGGGTATGAAATACCCGTAGACTTGTTCACCCAATGCCATAAACTGGTCTCCCTACACGTGGTCTGGTTGTGATGTGTTTTGTCCGCGTACCTGATCAAGTTTCTAGGACTAACAGCAATACTATACTGTATTTATCAGGTGTCAACAAATATTTTTATATAGATTAAATTTAATGTTTGACCGGTCAAAATAGATTCCGGCGCGTCAGGTGCTCGATCGCCACCTGCCACTTGTACATCGACCGCGCCCGCTCGAGAGGATCGAAGGTGTACAGGCGATTCTCGAAGTAGAGCTCGAGCTTGGTGGTGAGCTGCACGTTGAGCCCCTCGATTCGTGAGAGAGCGATGGTGCGCACGGCGGAGCCGGCACCCGCCCCCGCGGCGCCCCTATCCGGGACGGCGGCCCCGGCAGCCGATGTCGCGGCGCCCCTATCCGGGACGGCGGCCCCGGCAGCCGATGTCGCGGCGCCAGCAGCGCCCGCCGCCGGGCTTTCCGCACCACGGACCGGCCGCTGCGGGTGAAACTCGAGGCGGTCGGCGTAGAGGGTGATGGTTCCGGTGGCGATGCGGCGCACCGGGTTCGTGCGGTAGCCCGTGCTCAACACCGTATCGGCTTCCGAGAAGATCGGCGTGTCCGCGGAGAGCCCGTCGAGGTAGGTGGTAAAGCGTTCGAGCTGCCGGCGGTTGAGGTCGCGCACGGTCAGGCGCGTGTCCGGGGCATCGTCGGGGCGCAGATAGCCGTAGTCGGTGTAGGTGAGCGCGTGGCCGCAGGCGCTGCAGCTCACCCGTCGTCCGCGCGAGCGGAGCGTGGCGGTCCCGTTGCAGCGCGGACAGAGGAAGAGCACGTGCTCGATGTGCTCGGCGGGGCGACGTCCGCGAAACCGCACCATGTGCTGCGACTGCCACGCGTAGTCGTCGTGGGCGAGCAGCTTTGACAGGCGCTCGTAGATTTCGTCGGCGGAGAGGCCGCGGAGCTCATCGCCATCGAAGGCGTGGCGAAACTCTATCACCAGTCGGCCGCGGCGCGGTGAGCGCGCCCACCGAGGATGGGAGAAGTAGCCGCCCTTGAGCACGGGCACGATCACCGGAACCCTGAGAAGCTTCACGAGCTTCGCCGTGGAGTAGAGCACCGGCAGTGAGGCCCCGTCCCAGGTTCGCTGCCCCTCGGGGAACAGGGAGATGATCTCCCCGCGGTCGCGGAGCCGCAGGATGGTTCGGATGAGCTCGGAATCCGACATCCCCTTGGTCTTGGGTATCGCTCCCACCAGCCACATCACGAAGCGTATCAGCCTCGTACGGAAGTTCTGATCGGCGGCGACATGGTGCACGGGGTAGGGGACGAAGGAGCTTAGCTGAAATGGATCCCAGTAGCCCACATGGTTCGGGAGCAGCAAGCC
>JAAAOH010000154.1 GCA_009908925.1 Spirochaetota bacterium
CTGCATCGCATCGAGTCCGTAGTCGGTCTGCGGCAGCGCGCGCAGATTCTCGAAGAGCCGTCCGGCCGGATAGGAGGTCAGCGGCTTTCCGGCCCGCAGACTCGTCGGAATGCTTCGCCTGCGGCAGGCGCTCTCGAGGTAGGTGAGGAAAGCATCGGTTCCGCAGACCGTCACCGCTATGTCGCGCGAGGCCACGCCGTCGTCGAGGAGGGCCTCGAGATGAGCGCAGAGGTCGCGGATCTCGGCGCGGGAGGTTTCGTACTCCCGCATCACCGGCCCCGCGGCGGCGGCATCCTCGCCCGCGGTGGCGGCGCCTGCGTCGGCGCTTTCGGCGCCCGCGCCCGCGGCACCGCCGGCGCCCCCCCGGGCCACACCCACAGAGCCCCCGGCGCCGCCGACGAGCCGTACCGCCGGATGATCACGAAGGGCCTGCTCGAACTCCGCGAAGTCGGTGATGAGCCGCGGGTGGAAGATCACGTACTCCCTGCGCCCCGGCTCCAGACGCTGCACTTCCCAGGCGGGCTCGAAAAGCCCGTGTGCATCGAGAAAGCTCCGGTAGCGGCGCGAGAGCTCGTCCACGTCGGACCGCAGCCTCACCTCGAGGCCTCCGTATACCTTCCCGGAGGTGAGAGTTGCCAGGGTAGGCAGAAGCGATTCGATATCCGAGGCGAAGGCGTCGGCATCTCCGGCGTAGCGCGGATCAACGATGCGGGAGAGAAACGGGCGATCCGCGTTCTCGTAGATCACGGCATCTGCGAAGAGCATGCGGGTGGTGCGGTTCACCGGGACGAGATCCGCCCGTTCCTGCAGAACCTGTTCCTTGAAGGTGTCCCAGGAAATGAAGCGGTCGACGCGCACTGCCCGCGCGGGGCCTCGGCGGGCGGTCTCGGCCCGCCAGAAGGCGGCGGCAACCTCGGAGGGAAACACGAACACTACGCTCGATCGGCGGAGGTCATCTTCGATTGTCGAGAATATGGACCGGGTGGTTGCCATCAAAATGCGTAATCGAGCATAGCCTTTCTTCCGAAATATGAGAATAGGGAGGATGCCACTGTGAACAACATGCGACGGAAGAAACACTACAAGGTGAAGGGCATCGCCGGTGTGGAAACCTACCTCGAAGTCACGCGGGAAGAGACCGAAGGCTACCGCATTCTCATCCGGACTTATGCCGAGCACGGCTCGGTCAAGGAATCGGAGGAGTTCATCAGCTTCCATCTCTTCGACGCCTGCGTACGAACGGGCTATCTCACCGAATGCCGCGAGGCTGTGCCTGCATAGTCCGGCCGGCAACACGGCCAGACCGGAAGCTTGACAAGCAACGAGCTTTGCGAATACTATCTCCACACGTATCCGTGGGGGTGTAGCTCAGTTGGCTAGAGTACCTGAATGGCATTCAGGGGGTCACGGGTTCGAATCCCGTCACCTCCAAAACCCACTTTTCGCGCACTGACACGTTCATGGCAGACGATTCCGGGCAGACAAACGGAACAAATCTCGACGAAACGGACGTTTCGGAACTCCTCCCGGTCGAGGACGACGCTCACGAGGGCTCGATGAGCGATGCGGGCGAGGTGCCCGATTTCTCCGAGCTGTTCGAAGAAGCGGAGTCGAAGACGGCCCGGTCATCCACGGACGTAGCCCCGAATACCGAGCGAGAGTCCTTCCGGGTTCCCCGGAAACTTCACGAAGAACCCAAGCCCTACTTCAACGACAAGAAGTTTTACCAGAAAGTCCTCACCGGAGAGGGGGAGCCGGCCAAGCGGCTGCATTCTCAGCTCGGTGCCTTTCTGAACGCCGAGGACTCGAAAGAACGCTCAACCTATAGAGGACGGCTGATTACGGCGTTCTGGGAGGTCGCGGCAAGCATCGCCGGCAAGATCAACTCCGGCCTGCCCGAGCCGAAAATCGTCTTTCTGCGTTTCGCCGCGCTACTGCCGACTATCATTTCACCCGAACAGCGGCGGATGATCTCGAGCATCATCTTCGAGAACAAGACCGGCGAGCCGATCCACTACGTGGATGAGTGGCTGAAGGAGGTCTCGCGCGGCCGGATAAACGCCTCAGCCGTAGACGAGACCAAGACTGCCAAAAAAGACGACGCGAATCGTATCAACGCCGCTCTCGAGAAGACGCGGGGGAAGTACCAGAGCCAGATTACGGTCATCCGCAACCGCATGAGCGAGATCGACGAGCAGGAACGGTTGTTGCGCGATCGCGCCGATCTGATATCTCAGCATTCTCCGTCGGCCGGTTTCGACGACCTGAGCGCGCCCTACAACGAGGAACAGCGCGCCGCCCTCGGCGAGATGACCACTATACTGCGCAAGCTCGGAACGCTGAACAAGGATCTTGCGCGGGAATACCAGGAGCTCGACACCATTTCCGAGCAACTGGAAAACCTCGAGGACAAGGAATCCGACACCGCCGCGGTCGACACGAAGACAGTGGTCGCGGAGATGCGAACCATCCGTCAGATGGCGAAGCTATGTGTGGGCAGGCAGGGGAATCACTTCCCTGTACTCATGAAGCACTACCTCAAGGGCGGATTCGAGGATATTGGGGCCCGAGAGAATATCATCAAGATACTCGCAGAGGTGGAACACCTCGACCCGGGGATTTTCGAACGGACCTTCAAGCGTCAGACCAATCGCATCGTGCCGAACATCATCCTCATCCCGTGTTACGGCGACCAGGGCGTATGCTGGGAACCCTTCGAACGCTTCAACCGGGCCACGAGCCGTGCTCGCGTGGCCGTTCCCATGTATCCGAAAGACCTGCGCACCGCCGTCATTGCCGCCGTCGGCGACCTCCGCTGGCAGGTTGCCAAGGAAAAGGCCCAGCACTACTGGATGGAGGAGGGCCTGACCGGCTGGTACTACCAGTGGTTCGCCGAGCGCAAGATGAAGGGAGACGTCAAAGACGCCTTCGTTCAGGACTACATTCTGTGGATCACCCGTGAGAGTGAGGGCACCCAGAAGCTCGATCGCGAAGTCCGCGACATATTCTGGCGCTATATCCCCTTCCCCCAGGACGTCAAGGAAAAGCTCAAGAACCGCGGCTTCGTCTACACCGAGCTCTACAAGAAAGACAAGAACCGCGCGATGTCCGACGGCTACTGAGCGCGCGTCGCGGCGACATCCCGACGTTTGCACCGGCAATCGGCCACGACCACTCGTCCGGATATCAGGACCACGTCTGTACATGACCTGCTTACTCGGGTTATCCTCCCCGCACAAAGGTAGGGTATCCGCTTTATGGCACAACATATCGGCTCCGACTTCACTTCGTTCATCGGCAATCTCGGCCGGCGCCTGGAAACACTGTTTCGGGGACAACCGGCAAACGGCTCCCCGGGCACGGTAGAAGAAGCCCTCGGCGAGGGCGCGCTGTCGGTCTTCATCCCCGAGCGCTTCGGCGGGCGCGGCCAACACGTGGACGAGTGCCTTTCGGTGCTGGAGACATGTTCCTACGAGTCGCTGCCTCTCTCACTGGTAGCGGGCATCAACGGTGCCCTCTTCCTGCAGCCGGTCTCCAAGTATGCGGACGAAGAGGTGCAGGCACGAACGTTCGACCGCTTCGTCAACCACGGGGCCCTCGGCGGGCTGATGATTACCGAGCCGGATTTCGGCACAGACGCCCTACAGATGCGTACGAGCTTTCGCCCCGAGGGCGACGGATACCGCCTCCGCGGCACCAAGCACTGGGGCGGGCTCACCGGACGCGCAGATCACTGGCTGCTCACCGCCCGTGAGGAGACCGAAGGCGGGAGCCTGGGACGAAACATCAACTTCTTCGTGTGGGACAGGGATCTCGGCGGTATCGAGGTGGCTGAGTACTACGACAGCCTCGGCCTCGAGATGATACCGTACGGCCGAAACCGGATCGACACGTATCTTCCTGCAGAGCGTCGCATGACGCCCCTCGGAAGCGGGGTGCGCATGCTCCTCGATGTGCTCCACCGCAGCCGGCTGCAGTTCCCAGGCATGGGTATGGGGTTCCTCCGGCGTCTCCTCGACGAGGGCATACGGCATGCGCGCGGGCGCTTCGTCGGCGGACACCCCCTCGCCGATTACGATCAGGTACAGTCCCGTCTTGCCGAGATACAGGCCGCCTACACGACGTGCTCCGCGATGTGTGCCTACACTACGAGTGTGGCCGGCGTAGAGAACGACTGCTCCCCGCAGGCCCTTCCGGCGAACACCATCAAATCCGTCGTCACCGATATCATGCAATCTGCCGCGCAGTCGCTGCTGCAACTCGTCGGCGCGGCCGGCTACCGCCGCGATCACCTCGCCGGCAGCGCGGTGGTCGACAGCCGGCCGTTTCAGATATTCGAGGGATCGAACGATATCCTCTATCAGCAGATCTCCGAAGCGGTTCTCAAGTCCATGAAGCGGCTCAAGGAGAGCAATCTCTCGCGCTTCCTCGGCGTCTTCGAGCCGACGAAGCGGGTGGCCGGGCGGATGCCGAAGGACCTGGACTTTTCCGTCGAAGCAGGGCTCCCGCAGCGCAAGATGGTGGACCTCGGCCGCATTCTCGGGCGGATCATGTCGATGCAGATGGTTCTCGATATGAAGGACCGGGGCTACCGGGAGGATCTCGCGGAGAACTGTATCATCATGACGATACGAGAAATCAGATCCCTCGTGGGCTCATTCGCCCACGCCGATCGCACGGCGGCGGTGGAAGACTATCGCGACGGCAGCGCCTGGTCGGCCTTCCTGCCGGACAATCACGCGGAGGCGTGAGTAGCCGCTCCCGGGGGCGGCCGCTGCATGAGCGACGACCGGCGGCCCGCTACTTCCCCCCTCGCCGGGGAAAAATCGGGCCGAAATACTGCTCCAGTTCGTACTTCTGCGACAGCCACCTCACGAACCGATGATATATGAAGTACGTGGCCACGATAGAGAGCACGAAGAGCACCATCAGGATATAGACCCCGATGTTCGCCGGAATGTATGGGGCAAGGAACCGGCCGAAAACCACGAAGAGCACCAGGAAAATCACCATCATGATGATGATGTTTGCAATGGTCGCCCCGATTACGAAGAGTATTGTATTGACTCGCTTGTTCATCATTCCTCCCGCGTCTCGGCCACGAGAACGCTGATCACCAGTAGCGTCCCGCATACGACCACGCTCGCATCCGCGACATTGAATGTCGGCCACCGCTCGAGCCCGAAGAGCCCGTAGAACTTGACGTCCACGAAATCGACGACCCCCTCGGGGCGAAAGATCCGGTCGATGAGGTTCCCGATCCCGCCCCCGACGATACCGGCTATCGACCAGCGTTCGAGCGCCGTGAACCGATCGCCGTTGCGGAAATAGTACAAGAGAAGTGCGCCGATCACCGCAAGGGGGAACAGGATGAACAGCACCCGACGAACCACGACTGGAAGCGTCGCACCGAGGCTGAATGCGATTCCGGGATTCCGCGCGTGGATCAGACGCAATACGTCACCGAAGACCTCGATATAGAAACCGCGCTCATACACGGGCTCGATATAGGCAACGACCACGTGCTTGGTGACCTGATCGAGGACGATGATAGCCAGGGTGAGCAGAAAAGGTACCAGCAGGTACCGGCCGGTTCGCGTCACGGTATTTCCTTTCAAGAAGCTCGTCTGTGTCACTTAGAGCCCGGTGGGTACATCGACAAAGGTGGTTTCGAGTCCGAGCTCGGCGGCAAGAAGCTCGCCGACCGCTCGGACGCCCCAGACTTCCGTGTTGTAATGGCCGCCGAAGACGACGTTTGTCTCCGACTCGAGTGCCTCGTGGTAAATGGTGTGGGACGCGTCCCCGGTCACGTACAGATCGACTTCCTTTGCAATCGCCTCACTCACGAGCCGGGGAGCTCCTCCAGAGACGAGGGCCACGGACTCGATCTTCTCGGGCCCGAAGGGCAGCACCGACAGTGCCTCCTGCCGGCCACCGAAGAGCGAATCGCAGACTGAGCCCACATCGGCGGGCTCGGGCAGCATCCCCGTCACGCCGATCGTGGTTCCGTGATAGGAACCGAAGGGTCGCACCTGCTGCAGCCCGATCTCACTCGCCATCCGGGCGTTGTTTCCCAGTGACGGGTGCATGTCGAGGGGCAGATGTGCGGCGTAGAGGCCGAGATCGCGCTCCATGAGGTACCGAATGCGCTCGTAGTGCGCACCTGTGAGGGGCGATTCGTGCCCCCAGAACAGACCGTGGTGCACGAACAGTAATTCGGCGCCCCATTCCGCCGCACGACGGAAGCTCTCCAGGCAGGCGTCGACGGCCACGGCGACCCGAGATATCTCGGGCTCCCGTCGTTGAACCTGGATACCGTTAATCGAAGGATCTTCGCCGCGCATTGCGTCGATTGCCAGCTTCGACCGAAGAAATCGATCGAGATCGTTCAATTGCATCCCGCCATTATAGTGGGCGAGGTGCATTTTTCAAGGTGGGAGAGCGCCGGAGGCCCGCAGTGCCCCCGGCCGGGTTGTTTTCGACGCCCGCTGATACTATCTTATGCGCGGACCATGGCAAAAAAGCTCCATCAGACCCAACCACTTCAAGCATCGAGCGAAGATGCGCCTATTGCAATTTACGCCGAGAAAGAGCTCAACGCCGATGCCGTGCATTTCGGCATAACGGGTGAGGAGATGGCACGCCTCGATACCGAGGCCGAGACTTTCGACGTTATCGGACAGCCGCGGGCACTCGAGGCGCTTCACATGGGCCTGGAGATGCAGAGTAAGGGCTACAATGTGTTCGTCACCGGCATGCCCGGCACCGGCAAACGCACCGCAGTCACCAAGATCATCGAGTCCTATCGAGACGATCTCTCGCGCCTGCGGGACATCGTTTTCGTGTACAACTTCAGGAACCCCGACCGACCCCGGGTCCTCTATTTCGACCCCGGTGAGAGCCGCGTGTTCCGCCAGACCCTCATGGATATCGTCGCCGGCGTGCGGCGCCGAATCATGATGCTCTCCGACAGCCACAACTTCAAGCGAAAGCGCGATCGGCTCGTGACCCAGGCCGAAGGCCAGGCCAATGCGGCCCTGCGCGAGTTCGAAGGCAAGCTCGAGCAGGAGGGCTTCAACATTGTCCAGCGACGCGGAGAAGAGGCCGAGGAAACCGATCTCGCCCCGGTGTACGAGGGCGAGACAACCAGCTTCGAGGACCTCCAGCAGCGGGTGAAGCTCGGTGAGCTCGACGACGACGCCTGGCACCGCATGCGGGAGAAATACTACCGCTACCTCGACGAGCTCAACCAAATCTTTCAGCGGCTCGACTCTCAGCGGGACCAGGTGGAGGACAGCCTTCGTGATCTCCGCGTACGCGAGGTCTCGCCCGAGCTCGACAGAGACATCCGGGAGCTCAAACAGCAGTACCCCGATGAGCGCATCACCGCCTATCTCGACGATCTGCGCGAGGACATCCTGCGCCATCTCGACTGGTTCACCGGGTTCGGCGAGGAGGACCACGGCGATCCCTCGGACTTCGAGCGCTACCAGATAAACATCGTCGTCGATCATGGCGATACGAAACGCGCCCCGGTCGTCTACGAGACCAATCCCGACTACCACCGCCTCTTCGGCACCCAGGAGTACGCCCAGGAATCCGGCGGCGAGATCAAGAGCGGGTTCATGTACCTCAGAGCCGGCGCCATGCTGCAGGCATCCGGCGGCTTTCTCATCCTGCGGGGTGACGATCTGCTCACGCAGGAGGAGCTGTGGAACACCCTCAAGCGCGCACTCGACACGGGAACCACCGAAGTGCGATCCGGTTCCGGGGGCACGCCCGTGCCCTCGGGCTTCCTCAAGCCCGAGGCGGTGAAGATCTCGGTGAAGGTGATCATCCTCGGCAGCGAGCACCTCTACGACCTGCTCTTCAACCACGACGAGGAGTTCGGCAAGCTCTTCAAGGTACCAGCCGAGTTCGACGCATCGATGCCGCGCAACGACCATACCACCCGGGAATACATCAGCTTCATCCGTCTGATCGAGACCGAGGAAAAGCTGCTGCCGACCGCACGCGACGCGGTTGCCGCCGTCGTGGAGTACGGGGTACGGATGTCGGAGTTCAGGGATCGACTGAGCACGCGGTTCTCAATGGTCGCCGATCTCCTGCGTGAGGCGAACTACTGGGCCCGCAAGGCATCGCGGGAGGAGATCGACCGGGGCGCCGTGGAACAGGCGGTCGCCAAGCGCATGTACTTCTCGAACCTGCCCGAAGAGAAGATCGATGATCAGATCGTTTCCGGGGAGCTTCTCATATCCGTGAACGACCGTGCCGTGGGACGGATCAACGGGCTCGCCATCGTGGATCGCGGGTACTACTCCTTTGCCCGGCCCATCCTGATCACTGCCCGAACGGCGCCGGGTGACGCCGGTATCGTGAATATCGAGCGCGAGGCCGGACTCTCCGGGGAAATTCACGACAAGGGCGTATACATCCTCGAGGGCTTCCTCCATTCCAAGTACGCCCGTACGTTCCCGCTGTCCATACACGCGAGTGTAGCCTTCGAGCAGTCCTACGTGGAAGTCGACGGCGACTCCGCCTCGTCTCCCGAGGTCTATGTGCTGCTTTCGGCAATCGCCGAGGTGCCCCTGCGACAGGACATTGCAGTGACCGGCTCGGTGAATCAGATGGGCCAGATACAGCCGGTCGGTGGTATCAGCGAGAAAATCGAGGGCTTTTTCGCGGTATGCAAGAAGGTCGGCCTCACCGGCCGCCAGGGCGTCATAATGCCCCGACAGAACCAGCCGAATCTCGTCCTCAACCGCGAGGTGCAGAACGCCGTCGACGCGGGTGATTTCCATATTTACTCCATCGAGACCATCGATGAGGGGATGGAGATCCTCACCGGTCTGCCGGCCGGCTCACCCACCCGGGACGGCGGATTCGAGGCGGGCAGCATAAACGCCCGGGTGTCGCGGCGGCTGCGCGAGATGGCGCATCAGGTCAAGAACTTCGGCGACAAGTAGGCCCGGCCACCCGGGGCCCGCGTCTCCGGACCGGCAGACCACCGGCGCCGCGTGCAGCGGCGGTTTCTTGACATTGATAGATTGCCTCATATACTGGGAGCAAGAGATACAGTGCCGCCGGAGTGTTGCAGCATGCCCCAGAAAGCCGACGAAGAAAAAGTCCTCAAGGCAGCCCGCAGTTCGATCCCCCTTACCGTGAAGTCGTACACCCTTCCGAGAGAGACCGAAGAGTATCTCGAGCAGATTCTCTTTCTCTTCCTCAGGGAAATGGGACAGGAACAGCTCAAAGACGCCCTCTCCTATTGCTTGCGAGAGATCGCGGTAAATGCGAAGAAGGCAAACACCAAGCGGGTGTACTTTCAGGAGCGCGGCCTCGATCTCCTCGATGATGATGATTATCAGGAGGGCATGCAGCAGTTCAAACAGGACACCCTCGAGAACATCTCCCACTACCTGCAGAGGCAGAAAGAGGAGGGACTCTACGTCAAGGTCGTCTTTCATGCACGGGGTCGCGTTCTGCATCTTTACGTGATCAACAACACGATGATCACCAAGAAGGAACAGATCCGGGTATACGATCGTATCGCGCGCTCGCGGGCATTCAACAGCCTCGAGGAGGCGCTGACGACCGTGCTCGACGACTCCGAGGGTGCCGGCCTCGGCATCGTCATCCTGGTTCTCATGCTGAAGAAAATCGGCCTCGACGAGGACGCCTTCGACATCGACGCACGGGACGGAGAGACGGTCGCCCGCGTCAGCATCCCGATGTCGCAGGTTCGCCTCGAGAGCCTCGACATGATCTCCCAGCGGATCGTGTCGGAGATCGAGGCGCTCCCCCGCTTTCCGGAGAACATTGTCGCGCTGCAGAAGATGATCGAGGACCCCAACTCCGAGATCGCCGAGATCGCACGGCAGGTCAGCACCGACCCCTCCCTCACCGCCGACCTCCTGAAACTGGTGAACTCCGCCCAGTTCATGCTGCCGAAGAAAGTCGACAATATCGTCGAGGCGGTGAAAATGGTCGGCATGCGGGGTCTGCGCAACCTCCTGTTCTTCCACGGCACACAGAAAATCCTCGGCAACGAGACCACGGAGACCAAACGGCTGTGGGAGCACTCTTACCGCACCGCGTTCTACGCCTACCAGCTCGCCCGCAGTGTGACCCGTAAGAAAGAGATCCTCGACGACGTCTATGTCGGTGGAATTCTCCATGACATGGGCAAGATCATCTTCTCCTCGGTGCATCCCGAGCTCATCGAGAAGATACACGGGTTCTGTCGGGAGAAGGGCATACAGGAAGAGATCTTCGAGGACCTCGCAGCAGGGCTCAACCACTCGGAGATCGGGGCGATGATTGCCGAGAAGTGGAACTTCCCCGACGCCCTCGTTGCCGCCATCAAGTATCATCACACCCCGACGACCGCGCCGATGGAGTTTCGCGACGTTGTGTTCACGGTATACCTCGCCAACGGTCTCACCCATTACGGGGAGAAAACGCTGGGTATCGATCAGCTCGAGCCCGCCGTGCTGAAGTACTTCAACATCGGCAGCGAGGCTCAACTCGGGCAGATCGAGCAGAAACTCGATACGGCCTTCGACAAAGCGAACGCCCGTATGTACGAAAGGGTGAGCACCGGCAACGCAAGCCAGAGTGCGTAGCCGCGTTTCGCACGTCGGGCCTTGACGACAGTCGCTTTATATAGTAATTTCCATATGTAATTCAATACATACGGAGAGAACTGATGGCCATAAAGATCTATACGACGCCGACCTGTTCGCACTGCAACGCCGCGAAGAAGTACTTCCGGGAAAACCGAATTTCCTTCACCGAGTACAACGTCGCCCGCGATATGCGTCGGGCCGACGAGATGGTCAAGAAGTCCGGACAAATGGGTGTCCCGGTGATCGATGTCAATGGTAAAGTGATCGTAGGGTTCAACAGACCCGAACTCGAACGGGCACTGAAGAGGGCATAGTATGGCGACGCATCACACGAAGGTTACGCATCGCGAGGGGATGTCGTTCGACGGC
>JAAAOH010000253.1 GCA_009908925.1 Spirochaetota bacterium
GAGATGCAGGATCGAACCGGTTCGAATAGGCGGCATACCCGGCCGACGGCCGATTGCGCCGCGCTGGCAGGCCTCGCTGCCCTGGCCCTCCTGGCAGGACCCGGCACGACCACGGTGACCGCGCAGGAGTATCAGGTCTTCGGCGATGTTGAGGGTGTGACGACATACCACTATCTCGAAGATGCCGACTCCGCGCACCGCCTCACCGGCGCCGCGCGCATCCGGGCCGACCATCGGTTGACCTTCGACCGGGCGGAGCTCGTCGCCGACACCGAAATAGAGCTCCGTTCGCCGGCGTCGTCGGACCCGGAGGCCGGCCCCCGCAGCTTCTCCGCCGGCACGACGGGCGGTGGCTCCGCTCCCGACTACGGCGAGGGCGAGCTCGACTACTTCGTCGACGAGGCCTACCTGACGCTTTTTCCGCTGAACCCGGTTACCGCCAGTGCCGGCAAGCAGCGGGTGAACTGGGGTACGGGCTATACATTCACGCCGACCGATACCCTGCATCCGCGCTCCGCCACCGGCAGGGACGAGGGCTTTCGCGGCGCCTCGGTGACCTGGACGCCGACGGCAAACCTCACCCTCGCAGCGCATGTATCCGCTGACGATGCCTTCGACGACCCCGAGGGCGCCGCGCAGAACGGCATGCGTTACGCCGTCTACGGCTCGGCCTTTCTCGGAAACGCCGAGGTCTTCGTCTCCGGCGTCTACGGCCCGGGCTCCACACTGAGGCCGGGCGCCGGGGTTTCCGCTGAGGTTCTGGGCCTCGTGCTTGCCGCCGAGGGCGCGGTGGAGCTCCGCAGTCCCGTGGCCTATCCGGAGGGCTCGGGAGCGAACGCCCGTTTCGAGACACGGGACGCCGGCACCCCGGCGCCTCTCGGGCTCGTGGCTGTGGAGTACAACGCGGCAAACGACATTCTTGATTTCGCGACGATCACCGAGTACCTCTACGCCGGTACGGGCTACACCACCGGCGAGGCGGAGAAGATCTATGATGCCGTGGCCGCGGCGCGGGGCAAGACGCCGGACGCCGAGGCGAACGCGTGGTTGCAGGCCCTCGGGACGCTCGACCCGCAAGAGGCGCCGTTCTTTCTCGGCAGGCACTACGTCGGTCAGACCCTGACACTGGGGATCGCCGGATACGTGGAGCTCGAGTCGGGCCTCGTGGTGAACGCCGCCGACCTCAGTTACGAGGCCGAGCAGACCGTGCGGGTCACCGCCCTCCAGGGCGTCGATTTCTTCACCACCGCACGGTGGTACGGCGGCGGCGCGGACTCAGAGCTCGGAGCCTTTCCCGACGGCGTAACCCCGCCGGGGCGCGTGCAGGTCGAGCTCGGCTCGGTCGTCCATTTCTGATCCAAAGGAGCAGCTCATGCCGGTTCTGGAAGTTGCAGACGTTCACAAGACATACACCCTGGGAAAGACGGAGATCCACGCGCTGAAGGGTGTGTCCTTCGCAGTGTCTCCGGGGGACTTTCTCTCCATCGTCGGTCCATCCGGTTGCGGGAAGACAACGCTGCTGAACATCATCGGCGCGATCGACCAGCCGACCCTGGGAGAGGTGCGTATAGACGGAGAGCCGCTTTCGGGCCTCTCCGACAACGACGAGGCGGATATGCGGCTCGCGCGGATGGGCTTCATCTTCCAGGCCTTCAACCTGATTCCGGTGCTGAACATCCTCGAAAACGTCGAGTTTCCTCTGATCCTCGCCGGAGTGAAGCCTCGCGAGCGCCGTGAGCGGGCCCGGGAGCTCATCGAGGCGGTGGACCTGACCGACTACGGGACGCACAAGCCCGACGAGCTCTCAGGCGGCCAGCGACAGCGCGTCGCCATCGCTCGGGCCCTGGTGAACGATCCGGAACTGGTCATTGCCGACGAGCCCACGGCAAACCTCGACAGCGAAACCGGGGGGATGATCCTCGCCCTCATGCAGCGGCTGAACGTCGAGCAGAGGGTGAGCTTCATCTTCTCCACCCACGACCCCGATATCATGCGCTACGCCAAGCGGATCGTACGACTCAAGGACGGGCTCGTTGCTGGGGTGGATGAGCAGGAGCCGGCGGCAACCGCAGACGGGGCCGAACCGGGCGGGCCGGCGAGCGGCGTTGGGAAGCCCGGCAGCCCGGGAGGCCGGCCGTGATACTGCCCAGGATCGCCGTTCTCAACATCACCAAACATCCGCGCCGGACGCTCCTAATCGTCTTTGCGATCATGCTCTCGGTGATGGTGATGCTCTTCGTGGAGGGCATGCTCGACGGGATGCGCCGAACCTTCTTCCAGCGCACCCTTCGCGACACCGGACACATCCAGCTGCACGACGCCGGATGGGAGGATCGCATCAATCAGTACTCCCTGGAGTACACCATCCCCGAACCCGAAGCCCTCCTCTCGGAGCTCCGGGCGCGGGAGGATGTAGTCGACGCCGAGAAGTTCCTCCTCTTCGGCGGGATGCTCATAAGCGAGGGGAAGAACCTTTCCACAGGCGGAGTCGGCGTCCCGCCGGAGACCGCATTCTACACGACGGTGAAAGAGGGAATGGAACGGGGAAACCTGCCGACGGGGCCCGCCGAGATTGCCGTGTCGACACGTACGGCTGAGCTTCTCGACGTGTCTTTCGGAGATCCCCTGGTGGTGCTGGTGGAGGACAGCCAGGGGAGCCCGTACTACATCGAGTACGAGATTGCCGGGCTCTTCGAAAGCGACTCCTCGCAGTTCGACACGAGCTTTTTCTTCATAACCCACGAGGCGGCGGCGGAGCTTCTCTATTTGCAGGACCGGACGACGGAGATCCGGGTGAATCTCACCGGTCCGGACATCGCCGACGACGTGGTGGCGGAGCTGGAATCGAGCTGGTCGGACCGCGACGTGTCGGTTCAGACCTGGCGAGACATTCACGGGAGCTTTATCGTCATCTTCGAGCTCTTCGACGTGTTCATGTTCTTCATCGACCTGCTGGTGATAATCGTGGCGGCAAGCGTCATCACGAACGCTATTCTGATGAACGTCTTCGAGCGAACCCGCGAGTTCGGGACCATGCGTGCCATCGGGCTCAAGAAGCGGGCCCAGTTCGGTCTGATCATGGTGGAGGGTGTTTCTTACGGCGTGGCGGGTACCGCCGCAGGCATCGCGGCGGGCGTTCCGCTGGTGCTCTACTTCGCCGAGCAGGGGCTCTACATGGGCGCAGCCGGTGAGGCCTTCGAGATGGGGCGGCGAATCTACTTCTCGCTCACCGCAACGAGCCTGGCCCGCAGCACCGCAGCCGGCGTCCTCACTGCAGTACTGGGATCGCTCTACGTAGGGCTCGTCCTCGGCCGCAGACGGATCGTCGAGATGTTTCAGGAGGCTCACTGATGCGGCGCCACACGGGGCGGCTACAGCTGCCCGCGGGCGAACTTTTTCGCGTAGCCTGGAAGAATGTTTTCAGGAACCGCAGACGGAGCGTCCTCAACATCATCGCACTGACCGTGGGTATGACCATCATGGTGCTGGGGCTCGGCTGGGTACAGGGCTACTACACCTACATCTTCAACGCGGTGCAGGAGTTCAACACCGGCGACGCGCAGGTCCTGCCCGAAAGCTACCTCGCCGAGGCACCCCGGTTGCCGGTGGACATCACCGTCAGTGACTACACGACCACCCGCGCCCTCGTCGATGGGTACCCCGGCGTGGCCGATGCCGCCGGGCGGGTCAACTTCAGCCTGCAGCTCTCAGCCGGGCGCTCGTCGGTGCGAATGCTCGCGAAAGGAGTCGATCCGGAACACGAGGCGCAGGTGACGGTCCTCGACGACTACATCACCGACGGCGCCTATCTCACCGACGGTCCGGGGATCCTTATCGGAGCACCGGTGGCCGAGGAGCTCGACCTTGCCCCGGGCGATACGGTCTTCGTCAGCGCCATGGACAAGTTCTCAGTGCAGAATCTCCTCGACGTGCGCGTGGTCGGTATCTTCGACTTCGGCTACCCCGCGATGGACGAGAACGTCGTCTTCATGGACCTCGCCACCGCATCGGAGCTCCTGAGCCTCGAGAACGAGGTGACGCGGCTCGTCCTGCGCCTCGAAAACGGACTGAACCCCCGGGTGGATCTCGAGGAGCTTGCTTCCTACGTTCGGGAGCAGGCGCCCGGCGGTCCCGATCTCTCTGTGCACTCCTGGCAGCGTTTCGCCGAGACGACGGTGCACAGCGTACGCGCCGACGTGTCGAGTTTCTACATCATGCTCGTGATCCTGTACCTGTTGACGGTGCTTGGCATCCTGAACTCCATGTCGATGTCCGTGCGCGAGCGCACCGGGGAGATCGGCACCCTGCGAGCCATCGGCATTCGCCGGCGCCGGATCCTGCTGCTGTTTCTGTGGGAAGCGGTGAGCATTGCGCTTATTGCGACGGCGCTATCGGTGGTTCTAAGCCTGCCGGTGGCGGCCTACCTGCAGTTCATCGGCGTGAATGTGGGAACGGCGCTGCCTGCTGATATTCCGGTGCCCTTCGGGGAGACCTTCCACGCCGACTACCGGCTGTGGCACTATATCCTCTCAATGGGCGTTGGAGCGCTCTCCGCGGCGATCGGGGCGGTTATCCCGGCGCGTCGCGCCGCGCGCATGAACATCGCCGAGGCGATGGCGGGGAAGAGATAATGGATGTGATAGCTGACTTTCTGAGACTTGCAGGTAGCCTTGGCCTCTTTCTCTACGGAATGCGCGTGATGAGCGACGGCCTTCAGCGCACGGCGGGCGAGCGGCTTCAGCGCATTCTCGACTTCATGGCCGGCAACCGCGTGGTTGCGATGCTGACAGGATTTCTCATCACCGCAATGCTGCAGTCTTCGTCGGCAACGACGGTCCTGCTCGTTGGGTTCGTCAACGCCGGCCTGCTTTCGCTCGTACAGGCCGTCGGCGTGATTCTGGGCGCCAACGTCGGTACGACACTCACCGGTTGGATCGTCGCGCTTCTCGGCTTCACCGTCGACATTTCAGGCGCCGCGCTACCGGCAATCGCGCTGGGCGCCATCTTCTACTTCGTACGCCGCTTCAAGCGGCCGGAGCTCGGGCGGACCATTATCGGGTTCGGGCTGCTGTTTCTCGGACTGATGTTTCTCGGCGATTCCGTCCCCGACGCAGAGGAATATCCGCGGTTTCTGGAGTTCACCGCTGCGATGGCCGGCCCGGGCCTTTTCCGGGTGCTGGTGTTCGTCGGCATCGGTACGCTACTCACCGTCATGCTCCAGTCTTCCTCCGCCGCGATGGCCGTTACCATCACCATGGCCTACGCAGGGTGGATAGACTACCGTATGGCCGCCGCGATTATCCTCGGCGAAAACATCGGTACGACGATAACCGCGACACTTGCTGCGCTCGGCGGGAGCGTAACGGCACGGCGAACGGCACGTGCCCACGTAATGTTCAATCTCGTCGGTGTGCTGTGGATGCTCGCGGTTTTCGAACCCGCGCTGCGTCTCGTTGACATAATCGTGCCCGGGGCCGCGGTAGACGCGTCGCTTGCGACGCATCTCGCGGTCTTCCACAGCATGTTCAACATAGCCAACGCGTTGCTGTTCCTGGGGTTCACACCACGGTTCGCCGCGCTCGTAGAGCGCCTCGTGCCGGACCGTCCCGAGCCGGACCTGATGCCGATCGAATCGACCTCGGTACTGCGGCATCTCGAGGACTACATGCATCGGAGCCCCGGGCTCTACCTCTACCAGGTGCGGAACGAGGTGAGCCGCATGGCGAACCAAACCGGCGAGCTCTACGATCTCGCGGCGCGGCTGGTCGTCGATCCGTCGCAGACGGACGAAACACGGATGCGCGAGGCGGAACAGCTCGAAGAGTTGATCGACCGCATGCGTGAAGAGATATCACACTTCCTCGCGGCATGCTCGAGCGAGGACCTCTCTCTGGAGACCGCGGAAGCGGTGACGAATCTGCTTCGCATCACCCAGGAGCTGGAGCGGATTGCGGACAGCTCCTACAACCTGTGTCGCCTTGCGGAGCGGGCGAGGAGGAAAGACCGAAGCTTCAGTCGCTCCGAGACTGAAGAGCTGCGAGAGTATGTGGAAGTCGTTGCCCGCTTCCTGCGGTTCACGCAACGGAACCTCAACGAGATCCTCACACCGGAAGAGCTCGAGGCAGCGCGGTCGAACGAGGCTGCGGTGGACAACGGCAGGGCATCGCTCAAGCGGAGAGCGAGAAAACGCCTCGAGAAGCACAAGGACGTGCGGTCCGAGCTGCTGCTTATCGATATAGCGGGCCACCTCGAGCATATCGGCGATTTCTGCATGAACATTGCCGAGGCGCATGCCGGACTCGAGAAGCAGAGTCGCGGGGCGCTTGCCCGAAGCGGAGACCGGTAGTACTTATTGCGGATGCTGTACCACGATTTTGCGGGGGCCTTCCGGTGATTGGCGCCCACTTCGTTCTCAACGGGGAGCTCAGGCCGACTGCCGAGGCCCTGGTTGCCATAGACGACATCAACTTCGCCTACGGCTTCGGAGTCTACGAAACGCTCAAGCTCAGGAAGGGCGTGGTCTTCTTCCCCGACCGCCACGCAGACAGACTGCTGCACTCCGCGGAGATCATCGAGCTCGCCCATCCGTTTTCTCGCGAGGATATCGAGCGGTCGGTGCTCGATCTCGCCCGGAAGAACGGGATACGCGATGCGAACATCAAGATGCTTCTCATCGGATCGCCTGATATCGAGGCAGCCGAGGGCGCGCATCTCTACGTATTTATGCTGAACCCCCTCTTTCCGCGCCGGGAGCTCTACCGCGACGGAGCCTTCGCGGTGTGTTTCGATGGTGAGCGCCGCTATCCGCAGGCGAAATCCCTCGACATGCTCACGAGCACGCTCGCGTATCGCAGGGCCCGGGGTGCCGGCGCCTATGACGCGCTGCTGGTGAACCGGGAGCGGGAGATCACCGAGGGTACGCGAACGAATCTCTTCTACACCGACGGCGAGACGGTCTACCAGCCGCCGAAGTCCGATGCATTGCTCGGCGTGACGAAGCTTACCCTCGAAGAGGTTCTCGGACAGCGGGGCGTGGCAGTGCTCGAGCGCCCGCTTCTGCGGAGTGAAGTGGGCACCTGGAAGGGCTACTTCCTCACGAGTACCTCGAGCAAGGTCATTCCGGTCTCGCGCATCGACCACCACCACTTCGAGATTCCCGAGATCGTGCGCGACATCATGGGCGCCTACGACGCATTTCTCGACGATTACCGCCGCGCGCAGACACCGATCGTTGCCGAATATTGATTTTCCCGTGATCCGCGGCTATGATTCTTTGTGAACATGCGAACACGTTTCCTGCTACTGATTGCTGCGGTCGTTCTCATCTCCTCCTGCGCCACCGTTCCGGTTGCTCAGCGGGAAAGTCGCATCATGGCCCTCGTTGACCGCATCAATGGCGATTCGCTCACGCGGGTGGTGGAGGTGACTTCGGTACCCTTCGTCCTGGATCGCGAGATTCTGGCCCTCGAGGCTGATGTACGAACGATGTGGTCGAACATGCGCGATGCCGGCTTCGTGCTGATGAATCCGGAGATCGATGAGATCATCCCCCTTCGTTCGGAGAGCTACAAGCGCTTCGGTGACACCATGGACATGCGCGTGTTTTTCGAGAAGTACGTTCCCGAGGACGCAACCCTGGTGCGCATCAACAGCGACAACGGTGATTTTCTCTTCGTCCTTGGCGACAGATTCTGGGGTGTGCCCCGCATGTACGCAATGACGGGTCCCCTCCCGTAGGAGGGGTACTCTTCGCTAAGAGGTGCCAATGCGTCTTACACACAGAGCGCTCCTGCCGTTCGCGCTGCTCCTGGCTGCGGTCGTCGTGATTCCCGCACAGGAAGCGGAGGTTGCCTATCTGGAAGGTTTTCCCGAGCTGAAGACCTCCGCCGGCAGCCGCTATGAGCTCGATTTCGGCGATCTCGTCGAGTCGGGAGACTCGGTGATCACCGGGCCCACCGACTATGCGGAGCTCGCGCGTGGCGCCGGGAATACCATCCGCGTGAACGAGAACACGGTCTTCACCCTTCAACAGGTGGAGCGCGAGGGCCGCACCGAAACGGTGCTCCAGAATACCGTCGGCTCGGTATCCTACCGCTTCAACCAGGTCACCGGCCGCGAGCCGCGTATCGGCACTGCAAGCGCCGTGGCAGGCGTCCGGGGAACGGAGCTCACCGTATACGCCGGCGACGACGGTACAAGCCTCTTCGCCGTCGACTCCGGCCTCGTCGAGGTCGAGGCCGAGGGCCGGACCGTCTCTCTCTCCGAGAACGAGGCCGTCGAGGTTGTCGCGGGTCAGGCGCCCGGGGAGAAGTTCGAATGGCTCGGCGAGGAACTCGATTTCAGCACGTGGAACCAGGAGCGCCTCGACGCGTTCCTCGAGGATCCGCTGGAGGGGTTGGTGCGGATTGAGGATAGGCTTACGTTCTTCGCCGAAGAGGCAGAAGCGATGTATGCCGCTTTCGAAGAAGGGCGCGCTGAAGCCGACGCCGTGCGAGAGCAAATAGAGGAAATGCAGGCCGACGGCGTTTCAGCGGAAGAGATTCAAGAGTTCCGTCGGGAAGAGCTCACGCCGGTGACGGAACGCTACAGCACATTAGGTTTGAACTACCGGTATTATGCGCTTTCGGCTCTTTCCATGCGCCGATTTGTCCTCGGAAAGCTCTATATGCAGATGAAAACGCGGTATGCTTTTGACTGGGACAATCCGATTTACGTCGAGTTTGTCGAATTGTACAACGGCATCCTGGCGGAATACGAAGAGCGTATCGTCCCGCGCCTGGTGGAGGCGGACATTTGATCCGGAGGTTCCAATGAAACTACATACCATTCACGTCCTAATCACGCTTCTTGCGGTTGCCGTGACCGTTCTCGCGGGTTGCAGCCTTTCCGGTCCTGAAGTGTCAATCGAAGATCGCATCAAAGACTTCGAGAGTGATCTCGATTCAGGCAAGCTGGACCAGCTATACACGCATGTGCATCCGGATAACAGCAAGCGAAATGCTCTGAAGGATCCCGCGCAATGGGTGAACTTTGAGGAAGGATCGGACTACAACTTTAAGAACATTTCCAGTTCGGGAGACAACCGTGACGTGGATGTAGAGTCGAATGACACGGATTATAGCCCCAGCGATACTTGGAAGTTCGAAATGAAAGAAGACAACCCGGGCCCGCTCGCGCGGAGCACGTGGTACATAAACGACATCTCCTCCAAGAACGGAAATCCCGATCCCATGCCCTAAACGGCCCTGGCCACATGAAACGCACCAAATCCCGCCTCAAGAAGGCACTGCTGACCTACTATCCGCGGGTCTTTGAAGTGCTCGAGGCGGGGGACACGCAGTCTTTGACACTTCTCTCCAGCCAGGTTTGCCACGACGGACACCTGGCCCCCTACGCATACGACGAATCGAAGTACCCGGCTCTGCCGAGCGGAGATCCCATCGGCAAGACGGGCCTCGCGCGGCTCGAGGGATTTCTCGACAGCGACGACAAGGCCGCGTACATCCGTGACGCGTCATCCGAGGGTGATGCGGGGCTGGTCTGGTTCTTCTACGGCGCGCTCTGGCAGGCAGGTGAGGTGAAACGCTTGCGCTATCTTCTCGCGGGTGTGCGCGACTACGTGGATGGCGGCGAATACCGGGAAGACGGGGCGGTGAAAGCCTGGTATGCTCTTGGACGGCATATTGCCTCGGGCGGACGTGATCCGATGGTGAACAAACAGGTGACGCGGGCACACAAGGTGTATCGTGCCGGCTACGACCTCTCGGCCTCGAAGCTGAAGTCGCCGGACCACGAGGATCACCTCCTCTATCATCGATGGATGAGGGAGCGGGGGCTCGATCCCTGGGAACTGCATCTGGCGCATAAGGCGCTCTTCACGCTGGGAAAGGCGACCGGCGCACTATTGTAATTCGGTGAGGCCGTGCTCCCAACAGGCCGCGCCACCGACAAGCCGGCCGCCCGGCCGCCCGGCCGCCCGCCGGAAAGACAACACGCAGAAAGGACTACTATGCCACCACAGCCCCAAGCAGTGCTCTTCGACCTCGGAGATACACTCATCGTCGCCCGCACCTACCGCGTGGAGGCCGGGGTCGCGGCGATGCTCGACGCAGCCGCGCACCGAAACGGCGCCACCGTGGACCAGGTGGTTGCCCTGGCGAGGGAGCTCAATGTCGAGTTTGGCCGCCGCGCCAACGACTCCTCACTCGAGTACTCGCAGCGCGTCTTCCACCGCATGCTCTACGACTCACTCGGCGTGTCATTCGATCGCTCCGAGGCAGAGCTCGAGCGGCTGTACTGGGACGCGGCTTTCGAGTTTTTGCCCGAGCCGGGCGTTGCGGAGATGCTCGCGGCGGTGCGCGAAACCGGTGTGAGAATGGGCGTTGTCAGCAACGCGTCGTTTTCCGGCGAGGTGCTTTGCCACGAGCTCGAGAAGCACGGGCTGCTTTCCTACTTCGAGTTCCTGATCTCCACCGCCGATTACGGTCTGCGAAAACCGCATCCGCAGATCTTTCGGGTGGGCCTGCAGCGGACCGGCGTCGCGCCGGAGCAAACGTGGTACGTGGGGAACAGTCTCCAGTTCGATATGGCCGGGGCCGTGGCGGCGGGCATCACGCCGGTGTGGTACAACCGTGTCGGCGTGGAGGGGGCGGCCCCGGAAGCGGCCGGCACCATCACGCACTGGAGCGAGTTCCCGGCGCTGCTTCGCGCGGCGCGTGCCGATCCGGCGTCCTGAGCGCCAGCGAAGGTCGATCTGAGGTCAGCGCGAGCGCAGGACGTCGGGAAGCGGATCGTACCATGGTCGCAGGTCGTAATCGCTGCGTCTTTGCTCTACGTCTCCCCCGTACACGAGTGTACCCCTACCAGCGGTCTCCGCGGCAATTTCGGGCCATCGGCGCAGGCTTCGTGCCATATCGCTCGTGGCGGTCGAGCCGCTCTTGATCTCCACGGGATGCAACCACGGACCTTCTTCTATGACGGCGTCG
>JAAAOH010000370.1 GCA_009908925.1 Spirochaetota bacterium
TTCCATGGCATGTCGGCAGCACTCGTAGCTACCACTCGCGGTCTCGAGGGCAAACTCGAAGAGCTCGTCGAGGGGGCGCTCGGCACGATCGGGGTCGTAGCGATGATACGTGCCCTCCGAGTCGATGAGCTCGTAGGTGCGCTGGATCTCCAGCTCCACCCCCTTCGAGTAGAGCCGCGCGACGTATTCCTTGCTGTGTACTTGCTCGAGGTCTTCGCGAGTGATCTCCGTATCGCCGCGCGGCGCCAGGGCGGACCGAAGAAGCGGCGCTACGCGTGGCTCGCCGCGGAGGGTTTCGAGGGCCTCCCGGGTCGCGTCCGGTCCGATCGGGATGGCGATCCCGTATGCGTTCAGTGCGGGTCGAGGGTGGGGGTCGTAGAGGATCATTGGTCCAAGATACTATTCGGATGCGCTTTCAGACATTCCGTTTTCGTAGGTTACGGTGCGGTTGCGGCCCCGGCGCTTGCCCTCATAGAGGGCCCTGTCGGCCTGCTCGATGCACGTTTCTATGTCCGCCTCTCCGCATGAGCTCACGCCGAGGGTGATTGACACGTTCAGCTCGAGGTCTCCATAGCGAAAGGGGGCGTTCCTGATGGCATCGCGCAGTTTCTCGCCCAGTACCCGTGCACCCTCGCAGGAGGTGTCCGGCAGAAATACCAGAAACTCCTCTCCGCCCCATCGCGCGACCAGGTCCTGGCCACGAACTGCCTGCTGCATGCGTGCAGCGATCTCGCGGAGAATGTCGTCGCCGCAGTCGTGGCCGTGGAGGTCGTTTATCTCCTTGAAGTGGTCGACGTCACCAATGATGAACGAGTATGAGGATTCAGCGCGTGTTGCACGCTCGCGCTCGTACTCGGCAATGGCCATCATGTGATAGCGGTTGGCAAGCCCGGTCAACTGGTCGGTACTTGCCCGCTCGAGCAGCGTCCGGTTGAACCGAGCCATCTCGGCCTGCTGTGCCTGCAGCTCGTTTTCGTGTTGCACCGAGATCAGCAGTTGCTTCGAGAGGTCGTCTACGGCCGCCTCGAGCAGTTGCTGTGCTTCCAGGGCACGGAGCTGAGCCCTGACTCTCGAGCGGACTTCGGGACCGTAGAAGGGCTTGGTGACGTAATCCACACCGCCTACCGCGAAGCCCTCCATCAGTGTTTCTTTCTCCTCCCTGGCGGTCAGGAAGATGACGGGGGTATCGCGGTACTCCGGCCGCTCCTTGAGCCTGCGGCAGACTTCCAGGCCGTCCATCTCCGGCATCATGATGTCGAGTAGAACGAGATCGAACTGCTTATGCGAGCTCTGCTCGAGCGCCTCAGCACCACTGCGGGCGAAGGCGATGCCGTAGCCATCTCCTTCGAGCTCCGATGCGACGAGTCGAATGTTGCTTGCGTTGTCGTCAACGATGAGTATATCGTGGCGGCTCATCCGTCATCGCCTCCGTCATGGTCGGTCTCCGGAGCGGTGTCCAGCTCCACATCGAGGACACGCGCGAGGTGACGGAACCGGTCGAGGCCCTGCTCCATCGCGTCGATGTCGAACTCCCGCGCTGCACCGGCAAGATCATGCCCGCTTCGGGTGAGGACCTCAACACCGAACTCGCTCCCGAGGGATTCGATCCGCTCAGCGAAACCCACGATGTCGTCGCGCATCTTTACCTCCTGGGTCCGCCGCCAATGCGGGTGTATCCGGCGTTTGATCGCTCGCCGGAGTCGTTCCCTCTCCTCACCCGAGAGTCCGGAGAGCTCGCCCTCCGGCCCACTCTCCGGACCGCCGGCGACGTCGGCGGGGTCGGCGCGGTCCGAAGCCTCGTGGGCCGCGGCGTCGTCGCGCGCGGCACGCGAGGGCGCTTCGTGGCTGTATGGCAGGTTCGGAAGGCGCACGACAAAGCGGGTTCCCTCGCCCTCACTGCTACTTGCCTCGATGGTGCCGTCCATCCGCTCGACGAGACGTTTGGTGATCGCGAGTCCCAGTCCGGTCCCTCCATAGGTTCTGCCCGTGTCACCGCGTCCCTGTGAAAACGCCTCAAACATATGCGCCTGCGTCGCCTCGGTCATGCCGATGCCGGTGTCCGTGACCGCAAGCTCGAGGTCGAAGCCGCCGTCATCTGTAGTTTGTCCGTCGAAGTCTATCTTCACCGATCCGTGCTCGGTGAATTTGATCGCGTTACCCACCAGATTGACGATGATCTGCCGGAGGCGGGCCTTGTCGAAATAGAGGACGGCAGGTACACCGGCGGCAATCGAGGACTCGAGCCGTATGCCGGCGTCGTGTGCCTGCGGCTCGAACAGAGCCGTGATGCCCGCCACGAGCTCTCGCGGGTCTTCGAGCGCCGGCGAGATGTCGAGGCGGCCCGCCTCGACCTTGGAGAGGTCGAGGATGTCACTGATGAGGCGCAGGAGCGTCTGGGCTGATTCTTCGATAGTCCCGATATAGTGATGCGCGGTAGAGTCGCTTGTGCGCCGCCGCAGAAGCTCGCCGAACCCCATGATGGCGTGGAGCGGCGTGCGTATCTCGTGGCTGACGTTTGCCAGGAACTCGCTCTTCGCCTGACTCGCCGACTCGGCCTGGGCTTTGGCCTGTTTCAGCCGCTCCTCTATCCGGATCCGTTCGGTCACGTCGCGGGATACCGTAATGATCTCGGAGACCGACCGGCTTTTCTCGTCCCAGATGGTCTTGCTGGTGGTCTCGAACCAGGTGTAGGTGCCATCCTTACAGCGGATACGGTAGGTCACGTAGGTGATCTCCGGCCCGCTGCGTATGGTATCGTGAGATTCCTGTATCTTCGCCACATCCTCGGGGTGGAAGAGGTCGTAACAGTTGACCCCGACGAGCTCCTCCGGCTCATAGCCCAGGAGGTACCGACACGCGGGGGACACGTAGGTGTACGTGCCGTCTGCGGAGTGACGGGAAATCATGTCGGTGGCATTCTCGGCGAGCAGGCGGTACTGGCGCTCGCTCTCCACCCGTTCGGTCTCGTCGGTCTGTACGGCGACGAACCATTCGATATCATTCCGGTCATTCAGCACCGGCGCAATTGTCTGGTTCGCATAGTAGAGCGTGCCGTCTTTGCGGCGGTTGACGATCTGCTCCCGCCACGTGCCGCCGGAATGAATCGTCTTATGGAGCCGCGCGTAGTACTCATCCGGCAGGCGGCCGGATTTGAGCAGGCGGGGATTTTCGCCGAGGGCCTCTTCACGGGAGTACCCGGTGGTCCGCTCGAACGCCGGATTCACGTAGTGGATGGTACCGTGTGCGTCGGTGATGTAGACGGCGTGACCGGCTTCCTCCACCGCCTTGTGCAGACGCCGCAGCTCTTCCTCGATGTACTTGCGCTCCGACATATCGCGGATTGTTCCTACGATCCGCTCATCATCGGTACCCAGACCTTCGAGCCTGGCGGATATCGAGGCGGTGACGGCCCGTCCGTCCGCGGTGTGCATTTCGAGCTCATAGTCGTCGACGGTGGCTTCCGACACGAGGCGGTTGACCAGCTCGCGCTGCGCGTCCGGTTCGATGCGCAGTGCGCTGATCTCCGCGCCGACAAGCCGGGACGGTTCGTACCCGAACTTGCGAATCGAGGGACTGACGGTGATGATTCGTCCGTCGGACTTTCGTACCTCGGCGTAGACGTCGTGGAGGCTCTCGAACATCCTGCGGTAGCGGTGCTCACTGCGGGTGAGGCGTCGCTCGGCAACCCGTCGGCGAACTATGTTGATGAGCAGGACCGTGACAAGCACTCCGAGAACGGCGATGATCGCAGCCGCGGCGATCACCTGATTGCGGTAGCTGTACCACATCGTCTGCGGCTCGTTCATGATCCGGCTTCCGGGCGGGAGGTTGTTCATCGCGATGCCGTGGCGGGCGAGGGCGGCGTAGTCGAAGGTGAAACGGTTTGGGCTGTCGGTCACGACCTGAATCGAATCCGCCGATTCGCCGCGCAGTACCCTCGTCATAATCTCGGCCTGGGTCTGTGCCTGGCCCTGCGCGCTCACTACCAGCCCCCCAACCACGCCGCTGCCCAGGAATACGTCCCAGGCCGTGTAGACGGGGCTCGCCGTGTGCTCTGCAAGAAACCGTCCACCTTCGGCGTCGCTGAACACCACCTCGTCGGAGGTGCGGAAGAGCGAGAGGTTGATGACGATACTGTCGCGGGGAAGGGAAGCCAGCCGCTCACGCAGCCCGTCGCGAGAGAGACCCGCAAGGCGAATGATCTCGATCTCGGGGGCAAAATCCTCGATCAGCCGGTCGAACTCCCGCTGGGTGATGCGTCCGGTGATGGTACTGTCGCTGACCGAGACCAGGTGTGTTGCATCGGGATGCAGCTCCATCGCGAGCTCGACCGTCCCCCGGATGTCGGCTTTTTCAGCCACGCCGGTGATATTGCGGTGCCCGGCATGGGCCCGGGGACTGTAATCATTGATGCCCGCGAAGACTACGGGGGTGTCTCCGAAGAGTTGCTCTCTGCTCTCCAGAAGCAGCTCGAAGGCCGGATTGTCGGTTACGGCTACGACATCCAGGTCCTTGTCTGCGTACTTTGCCGCGAGGAGGTCACGAAACGCTGGAGCTACGCCCGCGATTTCGTATCGCTTCGCATCGAGATATTCCACATAGATGTCGATCTCGGGAAACTGCCGGTGAAGATGTGCCTTCATGGTGGCGTTCATCGTGGCGCTCCACCGGTACTCCTCGTTGTAGGAATGAAGGATCAGCACGCGCCGAGGCCCCGATCCGGCCTGGTCCTCACCCATGGCGACTCCGGCCACGAACAGCAGAAGTACGAACAGGAGAAAGATGATGCATGTTATTCGTACCGGTACCGCACGCAACCACATAGGCGTTGACCGGGGAGAATATATCCTGAAACCGGGCTATGACCAAGCGCGCGCGTCGAGAATCAGGCGGGAGAAATCCTGAAACGCATGTTGTGTGAATTCGAGTTAGGTGCTAAATTGGAGATGTGGGCGTGAATGGAGGACGAGGCGGTGATCGGAGTGACAGAGTGCACAAGCAGGTTCAGAGTTCGGACACGGTACAGCGCCTCTCACATGAGCTGTTGCTGCTGCTTGCTCGATTCGCCGATGAGGACGACGAGGCGAGCGTGATACGCCTCTTCCGCGAAACGGTGAACTCGATTCACGGAAGCGAACTCATGGGTGAGTTCCGCGATCATCCCGACGGCCCCAATCTCCCGCTTGCCACGGCTCGCAGTTGCTTTGGTGGCTATCCGCTCCGGGATGCACCGCACACGCTGTCCCCCGAGATGATCACGATGCTGCGTGCCGCCGCCCACGCCGTCGCAGTCATTCTCGAGTCAAATGCGACGCGGAATGAAGTTCGTACCCGGGAGCATCGGCTCGAGCGGGACATCGAGGTGGCGACTCGCGAGCTGAGTGCTCAGACCGAGTCCTACCGCCTCGTGCTGGACAACATGCAGGAAGCAATCTACCTGTGGGAGCTCGGCAGCGACGGCGCGCTGCGCTGCATGGAGGCCAACGCCGCCGCCTCTCGAATGCTCGGTTACGGCCGTGACGAACTCGTGGGACTCAGACCGGCCGACCTCACCGGAGATTCTGCACGTCGCTCGGTAGCCGACTGCCTGCCGCGTCTGCACCGCGAGTCGCGTTGCTCGTTTGCCACCGTTCACGTGGCCAGCGACGGTGCCGGCGTACCGGTGCAGGTTGAAGCATACGCACTCGCAACCGACGCGGCGTTCTACGTGGTCAGCCGTGTCCTCCGCGCCGCCGAATGAGGCAGCCGCGGCGCGGGTTCCTCGCTGAGTCAGCCGGACAACACGTTGCGGATCGACGCACCGAGACGCTCGATCGCCGTGCGAATGTTCTCCTCACTGTTCACGGTGAAATTGAGCCGCATGGTGGCCCGACCCGACTCCGGATCACTGTAGAAGAACTTTCCCGGAACGAAGGCAACTTTGTTCCGGATACCTTCCTCGTAGATCTTCTCCATGTCGGCCTCCGCCGGTCCCTCCGCCCAGATGAACATCCCGCCGTCGGGCTGTGTCCAGGTGAAGCTGTCGGGAAAGTGCCGTTTCATCTCTTCGAGCATGACTTCCTGCTTCGGCCGGTAGATTTCGATGATCTTCGGCAGATGCCGATCGTGGTAGCCGCCGGCGATGAACTCCGTGCAGAGCGCCTGCGTGAGGGAGCTCGTGTTGAGATCAACGCCCTGCTTCGCGATGACCAGCCACTGCCGCACGCGCTCGGGCGCCACATAGTAGCCGACGCGTAGCCCCGGTGCGAACACCTTGGAAAACGACCCGGTGTATACGACCTGCTCCGGCGCAAAGGTCTGGATCGGCGGTGCCCACTCCCCTCGGTATCGAAGCGCGCCGTAGGGATCATCCTCGATGACGAGCGTGTCGCTGCGCCTGATGATCTCCGCGACCTGTTTGCGTCGATCGAGCGACAATGTGCGGCCGGTGGGGTTCTGGAAGGTCGGGCTCAGATAGGCGAATTTCGGGTTGTGCTCGGCGATCACTCGCTCGAGTGACTCCGGGATCAGGCCGTACTCGTCGGTGTCTATCTGCACGTAGGACGGCTCGTAGGGGTTGAACGCCTGCAGCGCGCCGAGGTAGGTGGGCGCCTCCACGGCGATGTGATCACCCGGTGACACCAGTATCTTGCCCATGGCGTCGAGTACCGACTGCGAGCCGGTGGTCACGAAAACCTCGTCGGCGCCGACTTCGATGTTCTGCCCCGCAAGATGGTCGACGAGCGCTTTTCTCAGCGCCGGAAAACCCTCGGTGCGGGTGTACTGCAGCGCTTCGGTGCCGTAGTGGTCCATGGCCCGGCGGTACAGCTCGTCGATGAACTCTGTCGGGAAGGCGTCCGGGGAGGGCATCCCGCCGCCGAGCGAGATGATGTCCGGTCTCGCTGCAAGCTTGAGAATCTCCCTGATGGCGCTCGAACCCATGTTGCGGGTGCGGCCCGCGAGGAACGTGTCATGTTGCATGTCCTAACCTCTCCACGTCTCACTCTAACATGAGCCTGCGTATTTGCGCATCCGGCCGGTGCGCCGGATTGTCGCCCTGTGCGCAGGATTGTGGTTCTCCCGGGCACGGGCGCATTGCGGTCGGCGTCGCTCCGGGGCTATACTCACCGGACCATGACGATAGAGCTCATCCCCTTTTCCTCGCCCCTCCACCCGGGCTTCGACCTGGCAACGGCCCACCGCGAATTGTTCGCAGCCATCTCGGCCGAACACGAGCTTCGATTCACCGAGCCGAGCGAACTTCCGGTGCGCCCCGCAGGGGCGGCGACCACCGCCGAAGCAAATGGTGCCGCAAGCGCCGCCGACCCACCCACCACCGGGGACGCCGCCGACCTGCAGGTCGTATTCATCGCCTCGGGAGGCACGGAGAATCAGTTCGTCGATTCCTGGGACCGATTGCCGCGACCGGTCTATCTCCTCACCGACGGCAAGCACAACTCACTTGCCGCCTCCCTCGAGATTAGCGCATGGGTCCGCAGTCAGGGCGTACGCTGCGAGATCCTGCACGGTGAGCCGCACGAGGTCTCCCTGCGGCTCGCGGACCTTGCGGCGGTTGAGCGCACGCTCGGGGTGCTGTCCTCGAGCAGGATGGGTTTCATCGGTGCGCCCTCGGACTGGCTCATCGCGAGCTCGGTTGATCGTGACGTGCTCCGCAACCGCTTCGGTGCGGAGACCGAGGACGTCGACCTGGAGGATTTGTACCGCTACATAGACGATGTGGACACGGAAGTGGCGCGGTCTGTGGCCGTGGAGCTTCGGGTGCGCAGCAGCGCCGTCGTCGAGCCGGATGATGAGGCGCTCGAGCAGGCCGCGGCGATCTATCTCGGCCTCAAGCAGCTCATAGGTGATCGGGGCCTGACCGCAGTTACGGTGCGCTGCTTCGACCTCGTTACCCGTTATCACAACACGGGCTGTCTCGCACTCGCGCTTCTCAACGACGAAGGAATCATGGCGGGTTGCGAGGGCGATCAACAGGCGCTGTTCACCGTGGTCGCCGCGCACGCACTCACGGGCGAGACTCCGTTTCTCGCCAACCCGGCAGCCCTCGATACGTCGGAGAACGCCGTAGAGATCGCCCACTGTATGGTGGCCACGCGGGCGGTGGGGTCTTTCAGGATTCGGAGTCACTTCGAAACGGGTATCGGCGTGGCCATTGAGGGGGACTACGAGGGCGGCGATCTGACCATCCTGCGGATCGGCGCCCGGGACCTGTCGCGGGCCTGGGTGTCGGAGGCCGAGCCGGAGACCGCCGAGCATTCCGAGGAGCGGTGTCGCACACAGCTTCGACTGAAACTGGACCGTGACGTTCGCTACTTTCTCGACGGGGCCGTCGCCAATCACCATGTCGCGGTTCGCGGTCGATGGGCCGACCGCTTCGACGCCTTCTTTGCCCGCACCGGCATCGAGGCCTGACCCGGGCACGCCGACACTCCAACCCCACGCGACCCCGGCCACCGCGGCACCCCACTCGAACCGGGCGCCCCGGCGTCCCTGCAGTCTGCAATGGTCGCCCCGCCCCGCCCGTGGCAGTCTGCAATACTGCTGAGGCGTCCCTGCTTCGTTCCTGGCGTCTAAGTCCCTCCCTGAAATGCGCTTATGGTGTCGGGTCTATCCTGGCACGCCGTTTGCAACCTCTTTTACGATTCGGCCCTTTTATCCCGGTACGAGGAGGAGATATCATGATAGCGCACACCCGGAATCCGTCCATGGAGCCACAGGCCACCTGCGTGTTCGGTCCCGTTCATTCGCGTCGACTCGGCCGCGTGATCTGCGCCGAGCTCGTTCCCCACAAGGTCTGCACCTTCGACTGTATCTACTGTGAGCGTGGCCTCACCACCCGAAAAACCATCATGCGTGACATGTACTGCGATTTTCCGGCTGTTGTCGCGGAGATCCGAGACCTGCTTCATTTCGAGCCCGACTATATCGCGCTGACCGGCGCCGGAGAGCCCCTCATTCAGGGGCAGGTCAACCAGCTCATGCAGCTCATCCGGACCGTCACCGACGTGCCGATTGCGGTGATGTCGAGCGGCGGCCTGTTCTGGCGCGCGGACGTTCGTGCCGAGCTCATGGACGCAGACATCGTGTTGCCGTCGCTCGACGCGGGCGACAACGCCACGCTGCAGGCGGTCAACAGACCCCATGCACGAATTGCCGTCGACGACATGATTGACGGATTGATCCGCTTCCGACGTCGTTTCAAAGGCCGCCCGATCTGGATGCGAACCACACTCGTCGGTGGAGTGAACGACACTGCGCAGAGCCTCGACCGCATTCGGCGTGCCGTCCGGCGAATCGAGCCGGATCGTCTCCAGATCCGCACCGCAGAGGTGCCGTCAATGGAGAGCAGCCACGTTATATCGCCGGACCGTCTCGAGCGCATCGTGGAGTACTTCGGCGAGAACACCGAGATCATCGATGAGGCTGCAACCGCCGAGCGCAGTCGGGGCTTCAGGGCGCTGGCCGCCGTCGCGGGGTAACTTGCATCGACAGATCGGGGGGAGCTGCTGCATAATACTGTGCCATGGATAGACAGGCATACCGTTCAGAGCTCTCCGATTACTACGTGAGCAAGCACCCGAGTTCCCGCGAGCACTACGAGTGGGCAAGCGGGGTGCTGCTCGGCGGCGGCAGTCACAACCTGCGGCTCTTTCCACCGTTCCCTTTTTATCTCGCGGACGCACGAGGCGCCACCATCACGGACATCGACGGGAACACCTATGTCGATTTCTGGCAGGGGCATTTCGCGAACGTACTCGGGCACAACCCTCAGGTCGTGCTCGATATCATGCGGAAGGAGTTCGACGCAGACCGCGGTCTTATAAGCGGTTTCCCCACCCGCCAGCAGGCCGAGCTTGCCGAGCTGATCCGCGCCCGAGTGGATGCCGAGCGCGTGCGCTTCACCACCAGCGGAGCCCTGGCCACGATGAACGCGATCCTGCTCGCACGCGCCTACACCGGCCGGCGGATCGTCGTGAAGATCGCCGGTGGCTGGCACGGCGGGCAGCCGTTCGCGCTCAAGGGCATACACACCTATGAAGACGGGCTCGGGGCGATGGAGTCGGCGGGGCTGCCGGAGTGCTCGAACGCGGACGTCGTCGTCACGCGGTTCAACGACATCGAGGACCTGGAACGTGTGTTCGAGATGCACGGTTCTGAAATCGCCTGCTTCATCACCGAGCCCATGGTGGGCAGCGGTGGATTGATATTCGCCGACCCCGCATACCTCCGGCGGGCGCAGGAGCTCACCAAAGAGCACGGCGCGCTCCTCATCCTCGATGAGGTTATTACGGGGTTCCGCCTCCACGCCGGTCCGCTGCAGGCCTTGTACCGGATCAAGCCCGACCTCACCGTATTCGGGAAGGCTATCGGCGGCGGCATGCCGGTGGCTGCCGTTGCCGGCCGCGAGGATGTGATGTCGCTCGCAGCCCCGGGGGCGCCCCACGACCAGGCAGTGAAGTTTGACGGGGGTACCTTCAGCGCCCATCCGGCCGCGATGACCGCCGGAGTGGTATTTCTGCGCTACCTCATCGAGCACGAGGACGAAGTGTATCCCTACATCGGCCGTCTCGGTCGCATGGCGCGGGAAGGCATCGAGGAACGGCTTCAGGCCTACGGAATCAACGCCCGCTGCGGCGGCGATGCGGACCCCGTAAGCGAGAATAGTTCTTTGGTCGCGGTGCACGTGCTGACCGATGGTACCGCGTCGGTCAGTTCTCCCGATCAGGTTTACGACCCGGCGCGCAGCGACATGGAGCTGCGGGATGAGATCTTCAGGCTCGCGATGCTCAAGGAGGGCTTCCACGTCGTGCACGGCTACGGCGGGATCAGCTTCGCGCATACCGAGGAACAGATCCAGGAATCTCTCGACGCCTTCGAACGGATCGCCAGGCGGCTTGCGGAGTAAACCGCCCGGGAGACGTGCTTGGGGCAGCCCGGCTTCCCATTCTGGTCGGAGCTGCCGCCTCCTGATTATACTTTCCCGTGGAGGCGATCATGAAGCACATGACGCTCATTCTCGTTCTTTTCGCTGGCGTGGCCGCGGCGGCGACCGGTCAGGATGACCGCGCCGGGGAGCGGCGCACGATGGTAGAACGTCATATCGCGGACGAGGACATCAGCGACCGGGCAGTCCTCGAGGCGATGCGTGCAGTGCCCAGGCACGAGTTCGTGCCGCGTGAGCACAGGGGGCGAGCGTACGCGAACCGGCCCCTTCCGATCGGGCACGGGCAGACGATCTCCCAGCCCTACGTCGTTGCCTACATGACCGACGTGCTCGAGCTCGAGAAGGATGACCGCGTGCTGGAGATCGGCACCGGCAGCGGCTATCAGGCTGCGGTACTCGCCGAGATCACCGACATGGTGTACACCATCGAGATCATCGAGGCGCTTGCTCGAACCGCCCGTCGCCGTCTCGAGCGGCTCGAGTACGACAACGTAGAGGTCAAACAGGGCGACGGCTACTTCGGCCGGCCCGAGCACGCACCATTCGACGCGATTATCGTCACCGCTGCAGCCGGGCACATTCCCTCGCCGCTCGTCGAACAGCTCCGTCCCGGCGGCCGAATGGTAATCCCCGTGGGCCCCGTCTACGCGGTTCAGAATCTCATTCTCGTTACAAAGGATGATTCCGGCGAGGTCAGGACCGAGCAACTCCTGCCCGTGCGGTTCGTGCCGATGACCGGTCGCGCGCAGGAACGATGAGCGCGCGGATCGCCCCGGCCGCCGGCGCGGTGTTTCTGGTCTCGGCGCTCGTGCTGGGGCTGCAGATCGCGTTCATCCGGGTGCTGTCCCTCGATACCTACCATCACTTTACCTATCTGGTGATAAGTACGGCACTGCTCGGCTTCGGCGCAAGCGGTACCGTACTGAGCGTCGCGCGCCGATGGATCACCCGCCGCTTTGCCGGCGTGTCGGCTGCCATCCTCGTTCTCCTGGTCCTGAGCGCGGCGTATGCCTACCGCGTGGCGGTTGTCCTGCGGCCCGACATGCAGTACGTGCTCTATAGCTTTGCCGAAGTGATGAAGCTGTGGGCGCACACCCTGGTTTTGTTTCTGCCGTTCTTCTTCGGCGGCGCCTTCGTCGGTCTGGCCCTCTCAACGTTTCACAGGCAGGTCGGCGCGATCTACGCTGCCAATATGATCGGCAGCGGACTCGGTGGCGTCGGCGGCGTGCTCCTCGCCTTCCTCGTCGTGCCATACCGGATGCCGGCGGTCATCTCGGCCCTGGGCGTCGCGGCACTGGTCTTGTGGGTTTTCGCGTGGCCCGAGTACCACCGCGGCCGGGGGAGGATCATCGCCGGCGCCGCGCTTGCGGCGACCACGGTTGCCGCTGTCGCCGGACTGCTGCTCCCGGTCGAGTCGTCGGTTGATCAGTACAAGCCCATGGCTCACGCGCAGCGCCTCGCACGGCAGGGCGACGCCCGCTACGTCGACGGTACGTTCGGGCCACGCGCCCGGATCGACGTGTTCGACGTGCCGTCCATGCATCACACGCTCTTTGCCGCGCCCACGGCGCCCTCGCCCCCGCCGCAGCTCTCCCTGTTTCTCGACGGCGCTCACGCAGGCGGCGTGTTCCTTACGGGGGAGGCGACGGAGGCGGAGGTTGTGCGCCACACCGCGCAGTCCCTCGCGTACCGACAGGTCGAGCGGCCCCGCGTTCTGCTGCTCGGTGAGCAGACGGGGGTGAACGTGTGGCTTGCGCTCGCTCACGGTGCGCGGGAGGTGGTGGTGGTACAGCCCAATCCTCAGATCAGACGCGTGCTGGCCGACACCGACGGCGGTGCCGTGTTCCGGCACCCGGCTGTGGAAGTGGTGCACACCGAGCCGCGGCACTTTCTCGCGGCGGACGGAGGCGCGACGGCTTACGCGGGGGCGGACGGAGGCGCGGGCCGGGGCGCGGGCGGCGGTTCCGACAACGGCGCGTTCGACATCATCCATCTGGCGGAAGCGGAGGGGATGCCCGCCGGGTCGGGCGGGCTTGCCTCGATGCGGGAGGATTACCTGTTGACCGTGGCGGCTGTGCGGGCGGCGGTGGACCGTCTGAGCCCGGAGGGACTGCTCACCGTGACCCGCGGCATGCAGACCCCGCCGCGTGACAACGTGCGGCTGTTTTCGCTTCTCGCGGAGGCTCTGCGGGGCCCCGGCGGCCACGATCCCGCCTCCCGACTGCTGCAGGCGCGGAACTACCTCGCGGTCACCACCATCGCTGCGGCACGCCCGCTCGAACCGGAGCGTGTTGCCGCGTTCCGCGAGGCCGCGGCAGAGCTCTCGATGGACGCCGACTACCATCCGGGGATATCACCCGCCGACCTCACCAACAGAAACCGCGTGCCGGGGCCTGAAGACTCCGCCGGCTCCTACTACTATCATGCCGCGCAGCGGATACTCGGCGGTCAGGCGGAGCGCGAGAGGTTCTACGCGGACTGGGTCTACAACGTTCGACCTCCCACAGACGACAGTCCCTACTTCCACAGCTTCTTTCGCTGGGGCTCGCTCGACACCTACATCGAGAGTTACGGCCGCTCCTGGTTTCAGCGCCTCGAGCTCGGCTATGCGGTGGTATTCGTCACCTTCCTGCAGGTGCTGCTTGCCGCCCTCGTCCTCGTGCTGGCACCCGTCCTCGTGGTGCGTCGCCGCGGCGGGACCGCAGGCGGGCGGGTCGGGTGGACGCTGCTGCACTTCACCGCCATCGGCCTCGGCTTTCTCTTTGTGGAGATGCTCCACATCCAGCGCTTTACTCGATTTCTCGGCGATCCCATATACGCGACCGCCGCCGTGCTGACCGCCATCCTCGTGTTCAGCGGCACGGGTAGCTATCTGCAGGGGCGGCTCAGGATGCCGCCGGGTCGTCGCATCCGGCTCGGCGGACTCGCTGTCGCGGTCCTTGCTCTCGTCTATTATCTCGGACTCGATCCCGTGCTGGGCCTTGCAGTCGATGCGAACGAACCGCTGCGGTTCGTGATAAGCCTGGTGTTGCTGTTCCCGATTTCGTTCGCTCTGGGGTGGCTCATGCCGGCGGGGCTCGAGATAGCGGGAAACCGCTCCGAAGACCTCATACCGCTTGCGTGGGCGGTAAACGGGGTGGCCTCGGTAGCCGCCACCCCGCTTTCGGTGATGATCGCGACAGGCGGGGGGTTTCTGGCGGTGAGTCTGATTGCTGGAGCCTGCTACCTGCTGGTCGCTGTCGCTGCTCCGCGAACGCGCCACTCGGCGCTTTGATTTTTGGCCGATTTCATGGGATCATAGACGGCTATGGATACGGTACATCTGCTTCCCGGCGGCGCCATGGGTCGCGAGTTCGTGCCGCCGGAGTTCGTCCCCGACGGTACGGATGAGTACTACCTTCGAAACCGGCAGCTCGGACGCGAGCTCGGGCGTCCGCTCGAGGACTTCCGTCATCTGCGTGCAGCCGAGATAGAGCTCCTGGTCAAGAACGGGAACGTGGCGGACGACTGGGACGACGTGCTCGTCACCGACGAGTTCGATCCGTCCCGCATCCTCAATTCCTCGTTCCACGGACTGGTTCGCATCGGCGCGGTTTCACGGGCCGCCCTCGAACACCACGACCTGCAGCTTCAGGTGGGTATCGCGAACAGCACGATCTCTTCGTGTGATATCGGGGACCATGTTGCCATTCACAACGTGCGCTACCTTGCACATTACATCGTGGGCAATCGATGCATCATCACCAACATCGATGAGATGCACACCACGAACCACGCCAAGTTCGGGAACGGCATCCTGAAAGACGGCGAGACCGACGACGTGCTCATCACCCTCGACGTGATAAATGAGACCGGCAGTCGTGCCGTTCAGCCCTTCGACGGGATGATCCCGGCGGATGCCTACCTGTGGTCCCGCTACCGCGACGACGAGGCACTGCAGAGACAGCTCGCCGAAATGACGCAGAACCGGTACGACTCCCGGCGCGGCTACTACGGGACCGTCGGCGAGCAGAGCGTCGTCAAGAACTCACGCATCATCAAGGATGTGAAGATTGGCTCCCACTGCTACATAAAGGGCGCCAACAAGCTGAAGAATCTCACCATCAATTCCAACAGCGATGAGCCGACCCAGATCGGTGAGGGCGTGGAGCTCGTAAACGGCATCATCGGCTACGGCTGTCGCATCTTCTACGGCTGCAAGGCCGTACGCTTCATCATGGGAAACAACTCCTCTCTCAAGTACGGCGCGAGGCTCATCCACTCCTTCATGGGTGATAATTCCACGGTCTCCTGCTGTGAACTGCTGAACAATCTCATGTTCCCGGCGCACGAGCAGCACCACAACAACTCCTTTCTCATCGCCTCGGTGGTGATGGGGCAGAGCAATATCGCGGCCGGTGCCACGATCGGCTCCAACCACAACAGCCGCGCGAACGACAACGAGATCCAGGCCGGTCGGGGCTTCTGGCCCGGGTTATGCACGAGTCTCAAGCACTCATCGCGCTTTGCCTCCTTCGTTCTGCTCGCCAAGGGGCACTATCCCGCCGAGCTCGACATCCCGTTTCCCTTTTCGCTTCTGAGCAACAACACCTCACAGAACCGGCTCGAGGTGATGCCCGCGTTCTTCTGGACGCGCAATATGTACGCCCTCGCGCGGAACAGCTGGAAGTTCGGTGCCCGCGATACGAGAAAGCAGAAGACGCAGAATATCGAGTTCGACGCCCTTGCGCCGGACACAATCGAAGAGATCATCGCCGCGCGCGAGCTCCTGGCGATATGGACCGCGCAGGCGAAGGACGGCGAAGGCGCGGGCGGCGGAGACAGCGGGGGCGCCGCCAACGCGGGCGGAGCCGGGAACGCCGCCGACGCGGGCGCGCGTGCCGCGCGGGGACACGAGCTCCTCTCTTCGGACAGCCGCGAAACCGAGGGGCTTCTCGTTCGCGGAGAGCACATGGAGAAATCCCGCCGTGAGACCATCATCCTGAAACCGCGGGAGGGATACCTGGCCTACGGGGAGATGCTGCACTTCTACGCGGCAGTGAACCTTCTGGCCTACCTCGAGGCTGGCGACGGACGCAGCTACGAGGCGATGTGTGACGCCCTTGCCGGAGAGCGGGTGCGGAGCTGGGTGAATCTCGGTGGTCAACTGGTGTCCGAGGCGGATGTGGATGAGCTGCGTGCGGATATCGGTGCCGGGCGACTCGACTCCTGGGAGGCGGTGCACGCGCGCTACGACGAGCTCTGGCAGCGCTATCCGCAGGAGAAGCAGCGCCACGCCTTTGCGGTTTTCGTTCTGCTACACGGGGGACGGATTCCCGCACGAGATGAGTGGTCCCGTTTCCTCGACCGTGCCACGGAGATACAGGAGCTCAGGCGCGACCGGGTCTACGAGAGCAGGCAGAAGGATTACGAGAATCCCTTCCGCCGCGCCACGTATCGAAACGATGCAGAGATGGTCGCGGCGATCGGCAGCATCGAGGACAACCGGTTCGTGCAGCGGATTCGCGAGGAGACCGAGGCGTTTCGCCGCCGCGTCGAGGCCGTGCAGGCGCGGTAGCCGGTATCTGCACGCCGGAAGCCGGGACCACGGGCAGCGGCGCGGCGGATGCGGGCACCACAGGCGCCCGCACGACCGTCTCGATCAGGCTCCGATAGAGCTCAGGCCGGCCTCGAACTGCTCGGCGGTGATCTCTCGGCCCGCGTCGAGCAGAAGCCCGTAACGCACCGCCGTCTTTCCTTTGCCGATCGTACCGACCGCCTTCAGGATACCGTTCTCGAAGTACCCGGCGAGGAACTTTCCCGCAGCGACGTCACCCTTGTATCGGATTTCTTCGTAGCGCGGGGCGTAGCCGATGTAGCCGAAGGACGTCTCGAACTGCCGCGTCCAGAAAAACGGCGCAAACTCGAGGGGCTCCCGTGTGCCCATGATGGACCGGGCGACCTGCCGGCCGTGGCGCTGGGCAACCACCCAGTGCTCGACCCGTTTGGCTTCGCCGGTGCTGTTGCCGGCGCCGCTGTCGCTGCCGCCGCCCACTCGTGCAATGTCGCCGACGGCGTAGACACCGGGGCTGCCGGTCTGCATGAAGCCGTCCACGGGGACCGCTCCGTCCTCGAGAAGGCCGGAACCCTCGAGATAGTCCACGACGGGCTCCGCGCCCACGCCGATCACGACGAGATCCGCCGGGAGGACCGTCCCGTTGGCGAGCTCGACACTCTCCACGCGCTTCGAGCCGCGAATCCGCGAAACGCCCGTGCCGAGCTCGAATGCGACGCCCTGGTCGCGGTGCATGGACTCAAACCGTGCTCCCACTTCAGGGCCGAACGCCTTCTCGAAGGGCACCGATTCCGGCGCGGTAACCGTCACGTCGAGGCCGCGGCCCCGGAGGTAGGCGGCAGCCTCCGTGCCGATGAAGCTTGCTCCGATGACGACGACGTTCTGCGCCTCGGCGGCGTCTGCCCGGATGGCCGCGGCGTCACCCACGCTGCGCAGCATGTGCACACCGCCGAGATCCACGCCGGGCACCGGAAGTGCCTTCGCGCGGGAGCCGGTTGCAAGCACGACGGCGTCGGCGGTAAGCTCCGAGCCGTCGTCGAGCGTGACGCGTTTCGCCCCGGCGTCAACCGCGGTGGCCCGACGCCCGGTCCACAGCTCGATTTCCATTTTCTCGTAAAATGAGGCGGGCCGCAGCGCGATGTCCTCCGGGCCCATGTCGCTTGCGAGGTAGAACTTCGAGAGGAGCGGGCGGTCATATGGGCCCTGCTCCTCAGGTGTGACCATGACGATTCTGCCGGCAAAGCCTTCGCGGCGCAGCTGTTCCGCCGCCATGCCGCCGGCTGCTCCGCCGCCGATGATTGCCACCGTTCGCTTATCATGTCCCTGCGGCTTCTTGAAGGTTGCTTCGTGTCGCCCGCCGACGTACACGCGGCCGTCCTCCTCGCGCACGTCGTAGCGGGCCAGGTCATCGAGTGCGGGGGGCGACATCATAGCGCCGGTGGTCGCATCGAATCGTGCATTGTGACAGGGGCAGATCAGCACGCCGTCTGCAAGATGCCCGAACGACAGCGGGCATCCGACGTGCGTACAGGAATCCTCCCAGGCATGAAGCTCCGTTCCCTGTCGAACGAGGAGCACGCTCTCCTCTTCCGAGAGCTCTACCGACGTGAACGCGCCGGACTCGATATCATCGGTTTTCGCTACTTCTTTCCATTCATTGTCCGCCATTGCTTTCGTACCTCCGTCCCCCAAAGCTACGGACGGCCCGGCCGGGAGGGCAAGGGGGATGAGGTATATGGAACCGTGTTGGTGCGGACGCCGCCGCGGCGTGCCGCCGGGGGTGCCACGGTAGATGCCGCCGAGGCGGCTGCGTTATTACCTTCTTCGTGGGGGAGGTACCATGCGAATCACCTTTGTGATGTTTGTGATAGCGAGTCTGTCGGGGTGTCTCGGATTCGCCCAGGAAGGGCCGGTCGTGGGTGATGTGCCACAGGATGTGGAGACCCGTTTCGTCGGCGAGGCGGCTGACCTCAGGGTGGAGCCGTGGATCGAGGGGCTCGTTGCGCCGTGGTCTCTGAAGTTCCTCGGAGACGGTCGGGCGATCGTGAGTGAGCGCCCCGGCCGCGTGCGTCTCATTCGGGATGGACGGCTCGTGGAGGAACCCTACCTCGAGGTCGACGTGGCCGCAGTGGGCGAGGGTGGACTCATGGGACTCGAGGTGCATCCCGACTTTCCGGATGAGCCCTACATATACGCCATGTACACCTACCGCCGCGGCGGCAGTCTCTACAATCGGGTGCAGCGGTTTCGTGACCGCGGCGGTAGCGCCGAGGCCGACCGAATCATCATCGATGAGATCCCGGGATCCCGCTTCCACGACGGCGGCAGACTCGGCTTTGGCCCCGACGGTATGCTCTATGCCACCGCGGGGGAGAACTTCCGCGCCGAGCGCGCCCAGGACCGCGACGTGCTCGCCGGAAGCATTCTTCGCGTAGCACCGGACGGCACCATCCCCGACGACAATCCGTTTCCGGGGTCGCCTGTGTGGTCATACGGCCACCGCAATCCGCAGGGGCTCGCCTGGCATCCGCAGACCGGTGCTCTCTTTTCCTCGGAACACGGCCCGTCCGGCGAGTTCGGGATTCGGGGTCACGACATCGTCAATGTAATTCGCCGGGGTGCGAACTACGGCTGGCCCCGGGAGGTGGGCGTCGGTGGCCTCGAGGAGTACGAGGATCCCGTCATCATGTGGGTGCCCGCCACGCCACCGGCCGGGATGACCTTCTGGCGGGGCGATCTCTACCTCGCAACGCTGAGAAGCGAGGCGCTCATGCGCATCGGGGTGGAGCAGTCCGGCGGCGGCTTCGAGGTAACGCGTCTCGAGGGGCTCTACGCCTCCGGGCGCTACGAGGGCACCTACGGGCGGCTGCGTGCCGCCGTTGTCGGTCCCGACGACGCCCTGTACGTGCTCACGAGCAACCGCGACGGCCGCGGGGACCCGCGCGAAGGCGACGACAGGATTCTGCGGATCACTCCGCGCTGAGCGAGGTCGGAGCCGCGGCCCCTGCGCACCGTCGGAGAACTCTGCTACACTGTGACCATGGTCTACAGGACGTACGGCAGAACGGGGAAACAGGTTTCCATACTCGGCTTCGGCGGCATGCGCTTCGAGGATGTCGACGACCACGATGCCTCGACGGCGATGATGGTGGAGGCCGCCGAGGGCGGTGTGAACTACTTCGACACCGCACCGAAGTATTTCGGAACGAAGGGCGAGAAAGCGTTCGGGGCCGGCCTTGCCGAGCTGCGCCGACGCGGCATGCCGTACTATCTGTCCACGAAAACCTTCGAGTCGGAGGAGTCGGCGATCCGCCGCGAGATCGAGGGGCAGCTCAAGCGGCTCGACGTCGACCACATCGACTTCTACCATGTGTGGTGCATTACGACCCTCGATAACTGGCGCGAGCGCCGCCGAAACGGTGTCATCGAGGCGTTCCGTCGGCTGAAAGAAGAGGGACTGGTCGGGCATATCTGCGTCTCGAGCCACCTCATTGGCGATGAGATCCGGGAGCTCCTCGAGGAGGGCGTCTTCGAGGGGGTGCTCTTCGGGTACTCCGCCTACAACTTCAAGACCCGGCAGCAGGCATTCGACGCGATTCGCCAGTACAACCTCGGCTGCGCGGTGATGAATCCGCTCGGCGGAGGTATCATACCGCGGCACCCGCAGCTCTTCCCCTCTTTATCCCGCGGCGAGGGCGAGACGACCGTAGAGGGCGCGCTCAGGTTTCTGTTCTCCCACGAGGACATCACCCTGAGTCTGGTCGGATTCGGAAATGGATCCCATGTCCACGATGCGCTTGCGGCGGTGGAGCGATTCGAGCGCGAGGGCGCGGTGGACCTCGAGGCGGTGATGAGCGAGGTGGACACGACCTTCGAGGGCATCTGCACCGGGTGTCAGTACTGCGACAACTGTCCGGAGGGCATCCCCATCCCGAAGCTCATGGATGCCTACAATCACAAGATCCTCTTCGATGACGAGAAGCAGGTGGTGAGCCGCCTCAAGAATTACTGGAACGTGGATCCGACCTTTGCCGGGCGCTGCATCGAGTGCGCGCAGTGTGAGGACGAGTGCACCCAGCACCTTCCCATCATTTCGCGACTCGCCGAGATTGGGCGCCTCGCCGGATGAAGCTCATCATAGACACCGATTGCGGTATCGACGATGCGGTGGCCATCATGATGGCGCTGGCTCATCCGGACGTAGAGGTGATCGGCATCACCACGGTGTCCGGGAACGTAGATGTTGCGCAGGTGACGGAGAACGTGCTGGGGCTTCTCGCATACTTCGACAGATCGGACATCCCTGTCTATCACGGTGCCTCCCACGCCCTTCTGCAGGGGGCGGTGCGCGCCTCGGGCGTCCACGGGGATAACGGCCTCGGGGGAGTAGAGCTGCCGCCGACCAGTGGCGCGCGGCGGCCGGAGCCTGCGCCGGTGGGCCTCGCAGAGCTTCTGCGCGCCAACCCCGGCGCCACTGTCCTCACGCTCGGCCCGATGACGAATCTGGCGATGAGCCTGAATCTCTTTCCGGACGCCGTCTCCCGGATCGGGCGTCTCGTGGCGATGGGAGGCGGCATCGATGTCGGAAACGTAACCCGGTTTGCCGAGTTCAACTTCTATGCGGATCCCGAGGCCGTGCAGTTTGTCCTCGACCGGGGGGTGCCAATGGAGGTAGTCCCCTGGGACGCCTGCATCGAGCACGAGCTCTCCCGTGATGATCTCTCGGCGGTCGGTCTTCGCGATGGTCGCGCCTCGGAGCTCTTCTTTCGGCTGCAGGACTTCGTCCTCGCCCGGTCGCAGCACGTCTACGGGCGTCCATTCACCCGTCATCCCGACCCCCTTGCCATGGCATACGCCATCAACCCGGGCGTTGCGGCGCAGATCCGTCGCACGGGTCTCACCATGGAGCTCGGAAACGGCACCCTCCGCGGTGCAAGCGTGCGCACCGACGGCGAGCAGGTGAGGGCCGTCATGTCGATTCGCCGCGATGCGTACTTTGCGATCCTGCGTCGAATCGGCGACCTTTAGCCGGCACCATGCGGTGCGGGGGCTCGCATAGGAGAGCCCTCGTACACGATCTCGCCGTCGGTCATGGTGAGCTCCACGTCTATGTCCTTGATGCCGGCGGGGTCGATGCGCGTGGGATCGTCGCTGAGTACTGCGAGGTCGGCGAGCTTGCCGGGTTCGATGGAGCCCTTCTCCGATTCGGCGAACTGCGCGTAGGCGCTGCCGATGGTATATGCCCGAAGCGCCTCCGCCGGCGTTATGGCCTCCGGCCCTTCCCGGTTGACGACATAGTGGATACCGAGGAGCGGCTCGAAGCTGCCCTCTCCGGGATAATCGGAGCCGAAGGAAATCTGCGCACCGGCGTCGATGAGGGACCGGTAGGGGTAGGCGCGGAGCGCCCGCTCGCGACCGACGAGCTCGATGTCCTTCTGCGGAGTGGCCGCCGCGTGCGGCTGTGTCGCCACGTGGAAGCCGAGGTCCACGATCCGCCGGATATCGGCATCGCTTATGAGTTGCCCGTGCTCTATGCGGATTCGCATCTCCCGGAGGTGGGGGTATCGCTCCACGAGACGCTCGGCCGCGTCGAGGTATTCCCGCGTCGCCCGGTCGCCGATGGCGTGGGAGGCGACCTGTCGGCGCGCGCGCACCGCCGGTTCGAGGAAGCGCACGATATCGTCTGCCGGAATACCGGCTCCGAAGTTCTCAGGCTCCCCCGCGTAGGGCTCGGTGAGCCAGGCGGTTCTGCTCGAGAAGGCGCCGTCGAGGAAGTACTTGAGCGGACCCCGCTCGACGTACGACGGATGGAACTCCTTGTCTTCCATGCCCGCTACAAGCTTCTGCGAGTCTCCCATGAACCAGCATGAGAGCCGCACGGTGAGCCCGCCATCGGCGTAGAGCTCGTTGTAGACATCCATGACGTGTGGGAACCAGGTGTTGTCCTGAACGGAGGTGACGCCGTTGCGGTTGAGGTGAGCAAGCGCTCCCGGCAGATTCCGACGCATGTTCTCCGGGTCGGTGAATCGCTTCTGAAAGAGACCGCGGAGCCCCGGCGCGCCGAAGGGCTCCCGGAGAATCCCGGTGAGTCGCCCCTGCGCATCCACGTCGACACCGCCGCGGTCCCAGTCGGGGGTCTGCGCGGTGATGCCGAGCTCGGAAAACGCCCGTGAGTTCATCCACGCCGCGTGTCCCGAGAACTGGAAAAGGGCTACGGGATGGTCGGGAAAGGCCGCGTCGAGGTCGCTCACGTGAGGGTCGGGGCAGTACGGGTAGTCCCACTGCGTGGCGACGAGCCAGTCTCCCGTGGCCGCATCCGCATAGGAGGCACGGATGTGCTCGATTATCTCCGCCTTGGACAGCCCGAAGAGGCTCGGCGTTCGCTCCCGGTCGGCCATGTTGACGAGGTGAATGTGGTTATCGTTGAACCCGGGGATCAGCGTTCGCCCGGCAAGGTCGAACTGCGCCGCGCCGGCGCCGGCCTGGGCGCGGACCTCGGCGTTCGAACCTACAGCTGCGATGCGATTACCACGCACGAGCACCGCTTCTGATTCGCGGCCCTCAGCGTCCATCGTGAGAACTCTGCCGCTGCTCAATATCGTCTCTTCCATGGAAGCTATCTCCTGCCCTTAACATAACCATGATGCTCGGCTTTCGCCACATGTTATACTGCTCTCATGTTGAACGAGGCCACCCAGGCCCGCCTGGCATCGGAGTTCCCGGGCCTTCTCGGCGGGTCGACCGCGCGGCGAGAGATTTCGGAGCATGCAAGCTTCAAGCACTTTCCCGCCGGTGCCACGCTCTATCATGAGGGCGATGAAACCGCATACCTCCCGCTCATCCTCACCGGCGAGCTTGCCGTCTCCAAGGTCGGCGAGAGCGGTCGAGAGATAACCCTCTATCGGGTGGGGGCGGGAGAATCCTGCATCCTCTCAACACTCGGGATCCTCAACGAGGCTTCGTTTCCCGCAACGGCCGAGGTCAGTGCGGAGGGGGATGTGGTACTCGTGCCCGCCGCTCGCGTGCGGGAGCTCGTGGACCGCGCCCCGGCTTGGCGGGACTTCGTGTTCCGCCTCTATCATGCGCGCCTGACCTCTCTCATCGCCCTTGTCGAGGAAGTGGTGTTTCAGAAACTGGATGTGCGACTTGCAGGGCTTCTGCTTCGCCATACGAGCAGCGAGAACCCTGTGCTCGGCTGGACGCATCAGCGGATCGCCGCCGAGCTCGGTTCCTCCCGGGAAGTCATAAGCCGGGTACTGAAAGACTGGCAGCGCCGGGACCTCATCGACCTCTCGCGCGGTGCGGTTTCCGTGGCCGATCGAGGCGGTCTGGAAAAAGTATCCGACTTGGTGACTTAGTCACCGACGGGTGAGTCGTTACGGCTGTATCCTTCGGCGTAGAACGATACGCAGGAGGAACGACATGGCATTGTACAAGAACATGGGATCAGCAGATAGAACGATCCGCGCGATAGCGGGTCTTGCGCTCATCATCGGCGGCATCGCCCTGCAGATAACGCAGTCCGGTTTCTGGTGGCTCGCGCTCATCGGCGTCGTACTCACCGGCACCTCCGCCATCGGCACCTGCCCGGCCTATTTCCCCTTTCGCCTCAGCACGCGCAAGAAGACCGGCTGATTCACTGCGTCGGGCCGAGCCCGCGCGCGGCTGCCGTCACAGCAGGGTTCAGGGGCAGCGAATGAAGCCCTGGGCCCACAGGCAGCCGCCGCACGCCGGCCCCTCATTTCCCAGACAGTCCTCGGCGTTTTCCTCGGCTCGCTCGCAGTTGACGCATGAGGTGCATGGCGAGAAGGAGAAGTCGTAGAGGCGCTCGCGCAGATCGACGTAGGCAGGATCGCTCCACACCGCAGAGAGACTCCGCTCGTGCACGCTACCGAAATCGTGAGCGTGGCTCGTGCGCGCGGTGTTCTCGAGGTAGTACTGGTGAGTGTGCAGCAGTGAAAGGCACGGGCTCACGTGGCCGTCCCACCGGATGCTTGTGCTTCCTTTCTCGATGAACGGACAGCTGTTGTGCTCGGGAAAGAGATTCAACCGGGGCATGCCGGCCGACGAGCGCGCGGGGGAAATGACGCGGGCGAGGGCGCGAGCGACTTCGGGGTTCATCGCATCCATGCGGGGCAGGTCGACGTCATAGCCGATCGACTTCCAGCGCCGCTGCTCGTATGCGTAGAGGGTTTCCGCCCGCATCTCCTCACTGTGGGCCAGCAGGTTGCTGACCGAGAAGCGCTCTGCACCGAGGGTGAGCCCGAGGTCGATGACCGCCGGCAGCTCATGGATGTTCCGCTCCATGGCGACGAATGCGACGCCGAGCCGGGGATACTCGGTCGATGCGCGAATCCTGCGTCGCTTCAGCGTTTTGAGGTTGTCGATCACCCGAGGCAGTGTCGCCCCGAGGCGGACGTCGGAGTAGCTTTCAGGCGTGGCGCCGTCGAGGGAGACCCAGATCGTGTTCACGCCGGCGCCGATGAGGGCATCCACGGCGGGCTCAGTGAGCATGGTGCCGTTTGTGATGAGCTCCACCGAAGAGGCCACGGACGTCGCCTCTATGATCCACTCGAGTGCCTCGGGATGGGCAAAGGGCTCACCAAAGCCGCCGAAGAAGATCTCCGGGGGATCGTCGAGGGCGCCGATGTCCTCGAGGATGCGTGCGAAGGTTTCGCGGGACATCCGGCCGAGTTCCTCGCCCCACACGTTTCGCATGCAGGTCGTACAGTCGATATTGCACTCGCTCGTGAGCTCCACATAGACGCGGTTCAGATGAGAGGGGGCGCGCCGGATGACGAGGCTATTATCACGCGCCTCGGCACGTGCGGTGGCTCCGGGGGTCAACCCGTAGGCACGGGCGAGGTCCGGGCTTATGGTTACACTTCCGTCGTCATTGACGCGGACATTCGACTGCGGCATGAGCATTTCCCGTATGTATGAGAGATTCTGTCCACAATAATAGGCCATATTCGGGTGGAACGCAACGGTGGATTGCCGGCCGCGAGCTGTCAACAACCCTGTTGCTGTGGCATAATGGGGGCCGTGAAGACTTATTTCCCCGGTGACAGCTACCAGACGCCGCCGGATGCCGCCTGCCCGCTGCTCCGCGCCCTTGCGGGTACATGGCGGTGGTTCTTCTATCCCCAGTACTTCGCCGAAGCGGTACGATCGCGACATCGGGCGATCCACGTCGATTACGACGACGCGGAGTGGGCGGAGAGCTCATACCGGGTACTGCGCATCATCGAGCGAAACGGGGGCCGGTTCGACATCCGGGGCATCGACAATCTGCGCCGGGCCGCCGACGGAGCACCCTACGTGTTCATCAGCAATCACATGAGCACTCTCGAGACGCAGATATACCCCGTGCTCATCGCCCCATTCATGCCGGTGACCTTCGTGGTGAAGCAGGAGCTCATCGTGCATCCCTTCATGGGACCGGTACTGCAAACGCGAAATCCCATACCCGTGGCGCGACAGAATCCCCGCGATGACCTGAAGGTTGTGCTCGAGGAGGGGCAGCGCCGCCTCGAGAACGGTATGTCGGTCATCATCTTCCCGCAGAGCACGCGCACCCCCGAGTTCAAGCGCGAATCATTCAACTCCCTCGGCATAAAGCTTGCCCAGAAGGCCGGAGTGCGGGTCATGCCCATGGCCATAAAGAGCGATTTCTGGGGCGAGCGGGGCATGCTCCGCGGGTTCGGCCCGGTCCGCCCGGAGCGCACGATTCACATCGAGGTCGGCGAGCCCCTCTCCATCGAGGGCCGGGGGCGGCAGGAGCACGAGGCAGTTGTCGAGTTCATTGAGGCCCGGCTTCGGCGCTGGGAAGCGGAACAGCGGGACTCCGGGTAGCAGGGTACAGAGGCCGGCCAAAGTTCTCTCCGTTGCAACCGAGGCAATCCTGGTATATAAGGGTGCCACGATCAAATGAATTCCAGGGGGGAATCCGATGGCAGCAGGTGACAAGATCAAAGACAAAGTCTATTGGGCGATCAAGAACTCGAGCGAGCTCAAGCCCGGCAATTACGTGACCGTCTCGGTCGAAAAGAAGGGCCTGTTCGGCAAGCCGAAGATCGTCCTGAGCGGGCGAACTCCCTCCGAAACGGAGCAGGAGAAGGTTATCAACGTTGCAAAGGAAGCCGCGGGCGATCTCGAAGTCGAGAGCCGCCTCGGAATCACCAAGGTATCCTGACGTAGTTTTCACACCGCTGGCATGCCCGCGATGGTTTCGCGGGTATTGCCTTCGTGGCGCGCCGGCTCAGCCCCGGCGTCAGCTCCCGGGTCAGCTGAGCACCGTGCGTTCGAGGTAGTCGGCGTACTCCGCGAGTTCCTTCAGGATCCGTTTGTCGGCGGCTGCCGTATCCACGCGAGAGAGGCGATTCTCCACCTCGCGGCGGAAGGTGCCGAAGTCGATAGCTCCTTCCGGTTCCGGGGTGAGCAGACGCCCGGCGCAGAAGCTCTTCCAGCGCGCGTATTCGGCCTCGGAGAGGCTTTCAGGGAAGTTGCGCGCAATGTAACGACGAAGCAATTCGGGGCCGCGCGGATCGTAGAGGGTGGGCGGGTTCTCCCTGAGCGTCTCCACCGGCGCCGTACGGATGAGCTCGAACTCCTCGCGGTCTTCGTCGGGAAAGAAATCACCTGAATAGATCTGAAGCTCGGGATCATTGTGCCGCGCCTTCGGCGGCGCGTCGTACACGCTGTAGACCTTCTGCAGCACCTCCGGTCGCGAGCTTATCAGTCTCGCGTGCTCGAGGCAGCGGTCGATGTCTATCTCGAGCGCCGCGGCCCGCTCGGCGGTGAGCGTCCCGAGCGGGGCGACGGCCGGCGAGCGGTTGATGTGCACACCCTTCAGCGGTATGCGCTCTCCCTCCTCGAGCTCCTCGCGCCGCGAGAACACCCGTCTGCGGATCTCGTCGGGCGGCAGGTCGAGCCAGTCCGACGGATCGCGCCTCAGATCATAGGTGATGACGACGTTGTTCTGCCGGGGATGGGCACTCACCGGCAGGACGAGCGTTGTGCACCCCGCCGTCGAGGTGAACATTGCCGAGGTGTGAACCACCGCCGTGCTCTGTTGCAGGGAGAGCTGCCGTCGTACCTCGTCACGTTTCCTGAGCTTCCAGTAATAGTCAAAGAGCCGCGGCTGAGCCTCCCGCACGAGACGGGCCATCGCGATGGTCGCCCGCACGTCGGCGAGCGCGTCGTGGGCGCCTTCGTGCGGGATCCCGTTTGCCCGGGTGAGCTCTTCCAGCTTGAAGGACGGTTTCCCGTCCTCACCGCTCACCCACTCGATACCCTCGGGCCGAAGATCCCGGCACATGCGAAGCAGGTCGATGATATCCCAGCGGGCGTTTCCGTTTTCATACTCACGCCGGTAGGGATCGTAGAAGTTGCGGTAGAAGAGCGCGCGGACGAACTCGTCGTCGAAGCGGATCGTGTTGAATCCGACAGTTGTGGTGCCCGGTCGGATCATCTGTTCGTAGACGCCCGCCGCAAACTCGCGCTCGGTCAGGCCGGACTCGTTGGCCTTCTGGGGCGTGATGCCCGTTACGAGGCAGGCATCCGGATGCGGCAGGTAGTCGGGGGACAGGCGGCAGTAGGTCAGAACGGGCTCTTCGAGCTGCTCGAAGCGCTCATTTGTGCGTACCGCCGCGAACTGGGCGATGCGATCCCACTGAGGATGAGTGCCGAATGTCTCGAGGTCGTACCACAGGAGTGATGCGGGCATGATGTTCACCGGCGATCATAGGCCGCGTGAGCCCAGGGTTGCAAGCGGCCGCGACCGCGGGCAGCGCTACGGGCCGGCGACGCGCGGGATTCGCTCTGGGCAGCAGCTTTAATTCGCTCCGGGATGGTTGTGCTCTCCCCGTATTCTCAGCGAATGATGATCCTTGCCCATGGAGAAATTCGTCCCGGGCGTTCAGGGGATCCTCGCCCGCAACATCAAGACCGCTCGCGGCAAGCTGGGCATCAGTCAACACACGCTCGCAGAGAAGGCGGACCTGTCTCCCGGGCACATCAACGACATCGAGCAGGGCCGGAAATGGGTTTCGGCCGACGCCCTCGAGCGGCTCGCCGAGGCGCTCTTCCTCGAGCCCTTCATGCTGCTTCTCCCGCCGGACTACTCCCGCGAGCTCGACGCCTTCTCGCTTCTGACCGAGTACGCCACCTCCGTTCGCGAACAGATCGACGGCGCACTCAACTCGACCCTCCAGGAGGCGCTCAGCAGGCGGCCTGCACCGGAGGGCGAAGGCGGTGACGAGGCCGGTGACGAAGGCGGAGCTGAGGCCGGTAACGAGGGCGGGGACGCCTAGGCGGGGTCCGCTATCCTCGTGGAACAAGCAGCCACACACCCAGTCCCATACAGATCAGGCCGATGATCCTCCGAATATCGATTGTAACCGTTATCGCCCCGGCTCCCGCTGAATCGATGAGCGTGCCGACGAGAAGTTGCGTCATAATAATCGCCGAGAGCCCCGCGGTTACGCCGACTCCCTGCACCGAGTACGCGACGCCGGTGACGATGGCTATTCCGAGCCAGCCGGCAACGAGGGTCATGAGGAGCACTCGCGGCACCTGTGCAGCGGGTGCACCGAGAGCGGTCACTCCGTCATCCCTCGCGAAGAGAGCCAGAACTATGAGAATGAGAATCGATGTCGCTCCGCCTGCGAGATTCACCAGCAGCCCTGTTCGAAACGAGCCCACAATCTCTCCTGCGCGCCCCGCGAGGGTCGATTGGAGAGCAATGGCGGTTCCGCTCATCAGTGCTGCGGCGACGGCCAGTAGGATACGTGTTGTGCTCACCGGGCTACGGTAGCGTAGCGGTCGCGCCCGTGTCCAGCTATCGCTTGGTACGGTTGCAAATCCCGGCGATATAGTTGGATGATGGAGCGTGAGTAAGTTGTTTGAGGAGCTGGACCACTCCGATACCTCGCTGGGGGAGCTCATTCTCCGCCGCCGTCGCTATGTCGGGCTGGACGCGGAGGTCTACGAGCTGAAACTCGGAGACGATTTCCTGATGTCCAGTCTTTTTACCGCATCGGAGGAGGCTCTGGGACGCCTGGGGGTTCAGCACGCTTGTCGAAACAGGGCCGGCGCCGAGGGAACGGGCGCGGATGATGCGAAGAACGGGGGGGTCGACGTGGTGGTCGGTGGCCTCGGCCTCGGCTACACCGCAGCGGCCGTCCTGGAGAGTCAGGCCGTGCGCTCACTTCTGGTGGTAGAGTATCTCGAGCCTGTTATCGAGTGGCACCGCCGCGGGATGCTTCCCGTCTCCGCCACACTGACCGGCGATGAGCGCTTCCGGATCGTCTCGTCCGACTTCTTCGCGTCTGCCTTTTCCGAGGTAGGGTTCGCCCCCTCGCGGCCCGGTCGTCGATTCGACGCCGTCCTCTGCGACATCGACCACAGTCCCGATGCGTGGCTCGATCCCGCCAACGACTCCCTCTATCAGGTGCAGGGGCTACGGAGTCTGAAACGTCATCTGCGGCCCGGCGGGGTGTTCGGCCTCTGGTCCAACGATCCGCCGGACGGGAATTTCAGGGGCCGAATGGCCACCGCGTTCGCCGCGGAGTGGGCGGAGCCGGTGGCGTTCCACAACCCCCTTCAGAACCGTGAGGTAACTCAGACCGTGTACATCGGGGTGCGTGAGGCGGAGTAATATGACCGACGCCACCGTAATCTACCCGCACCAGCTGTTCTCCGATCACCCGACCATTGCCTCAGGCCGGCGCGTTTACCTCGTTGAAGAGCCGCTCCTTCTGACACACAACCCGATTCACCGCCAGAAGCTCATCTTCCATAAACTGAGTCTCGATGCCTACGAGCGATCGTTACGCAACGCGGGACACGAGGTAAGGCGACTCACGATCGCGGAGCATCCGAACAGTGCGGCAGTCTTTGTTCGTCTCACCAACGACGGCGTGAGACGGATGCACATCGCGGACACAACCGACGATTACCTCGAGCAGGCAATCGGCGACAGCGGCATCGCGCGCATATGGTACGAATCGCCGTTGTTTCTCACCTCGCGCGCTGACGCTACTGAACGGTACAGGAACAGCAAGCGTTTCATGGCGACGTTCTACAAGCGACTGCGCCGGGATCGAAACATCCTGATCGACGAGCACGACGAGCCCGTCGGCGGACAATGGAGCTTCGATACCGATAACCGCAAGGCGCTGCCGGCGGACTATCCGCTACCCGACGATCTGCGACACTTCGGCAACGGGGAAACCGCTGCGGCGGAAGCGTGGGCGCGAAACGTCGATGCCGAGCAGTATGGTGAGCCCGGATGCTGGTTGCCCTACACCCACGATGGTGCGCGAACCTGGCTCAGCAACTTCCTCGCCGAGCGCCTTGCCGACTTCGGCCCCTACGAGGACGCGCTGAGCACACGGGGCGTGCGACTCTTCCACAGTGCGCTGTCACCCCTTCTGAACGCGGGACTCCTTACCCCCGCGGAAGTATTGGATGCCGCGCTCGAATACGGCGCGAACCACAACGTGGCGCTCAATTCGCTCGAAGGGTTCGTGCGTCAGATACTGGGCTGGCGCGAGTTCATCCGCGCGGCGTACGAGTGCGACGGCCGCGCCATGCGAAGCAGAAACTTCTGGAAGCACGGGCGGACGCTTCCCGATCATTTCTGGCGCGCTACCACCGGCATCGTCCCGGTCGATCACGTGATCACCACGGCGCTCGCCCACGGGTACACGCACCACATCGAGCGCCTCATGGTGATGGGCAACTTCATGTTGCTGAGCCGCCTGCACCCTGCCGAGGTATACCGCTGGTTCATGGGGATGTATGTCGATGCCTACGATTGGGTGATGGTCCCCAACGTCTACGGCATGAGCCAGTTTGCAGACGGCGGCCGATTTGCCACCAAGCCGTATATAAGTGGCGCGAACTACCTGAGAAAGATGAGTGATTTTCCGCGCGGCGACTGGGAGGCCACCTGGACTGCGCTGTACTGGAGCTTCATTGCCGCGCACAACGAGTTTTTCAGGAGCAACCACCGGCTCGCTATGATGCCCCGCCTGCTCGACCGCATGAACGAGGCGACCAGATCCGCCCATCTCGCACGCGCCCGGGAGTTTCTGCAGGGCCTTGACCGATAGAGGGGGCTCCCGACGGAGTGTCGCCCTCGAAGGCACGTTGTCTTTCATGCAATTCTCACCGGAATCTCATCGAAACTGCACGGACCGGCACTATCGTCCTTACCCATGCAAACCCTGGTCTTTTCGTGTACCGGAGAGGGGATGGGACATGCAGCGCGGGTTGCAGCGCTCGCCTCGGAGCTTTCCGCGCGCTATCGGATCGTGATACTGGCGCCGCGGAACCGCCACCCGTTTCTCCGAAGCCACGTACCCGGGGCGACACTGCACGACATCCCCTACTTCGCGTTCGTGAAGAAGAACGAACGGGTGGAATACGTGCGGACGCTCATCCACAACCTCGACAAGCTGCTCCGATTCCACATCACCGTCCGTCGTATGTCCCGTCTGCTCGAGCGGCTAGGGCCGGCGGCGTGCATTTCCGACTATGACCCCTTCGTCGGGTTTGCCGCCCGCCGCCTCAGGATTCCGGTACTGCAGCTCAACCACCCCTCCATCGTGCTGCGCAGCGCCTCCCTGAGCTTTCAGGCGATCACCGCCAAGCTTCTCTCGTGGTTTCTCATGGGCTACCACGACAAACGGGTGCTGTGCTCCTTCTACAACGGAGATGTGGGGCCGATCGTCCGCAGATCGCTCACGCAGCAATCGACCGGCCGAGAGGAGTTCTTTGTCGTCTATCTGAAACCCTCGTACCGGCGGGTGGTCACCAGGAAGCTTCGGGAGCTCGGCATTACCAACGTGGAGATATTCCCGGATCAGAAGAAAGATTTCGTTTCGGCCATGGCACGCTGCAAAGGGGTGATTTCGAGCGCGGGGCACCAACTCATGAGCGAAGCCATCGTGCTCGGCAAACCCGCCTTCGTCATACCGCAGCGGCAACAGTTCGAGCAGTATCTCAACGCCAGAATGCTCGAGCGAAGTGGCTACGGCACCTGGACGCAGCTTCGGAACCTGGATGAAAGTCTCTCGCGATTCATCAGCGAAATAGACTTCTACCCCCGGTTCCCGCAAGCGGGGCAGGTTCACTTTTCCTTCCGAAACGAGCTCGACCGTGCCGTGAGCATCATCGATGACTTCGTCGCCCGTCGAAGTCACACAGGGGTTGGACACGTAGCGGCCTAACACGTGCTACCGTAGCTCCATGCTGCATCGACAGGGCTGCGTGCCGGTCCGGAAGATAGACGAGCGCTTTCTCTCGGTCACGCTGGACTATGCCTGCCTGCTTGGCGCACCCTGGTGGGAGGGTACGCGGCGGACGAAACACTCCTTCGGCGACGTACCGGCAACACCCGTAGACCTCCAGAATCAGGCGCTTCGCCGCTACGCGCGCATGCTCGCACCTGCATATCTGCGTCTGGGTGGCTCCGAGTCGGACCGGGTCTTCTATGCGTTCGGCGATCGGTCGACAGGCGGTGCGCGCGATGATGCACGGGCCCCGGGATACCGCTCAGAGCTGACCGTCGAGCGGTGGGACGAGTTGTGCGAGTTTGCCGAGGCCACCGGTCTCGAGCTCATGGTGACGTTGAACGCCGGCGCCGGACCGCGCAGACGCGACGACAGCTGGGATCCGGGAAATGCACGGGCCCTCGTTGCCCACGCCGTCGAACGCCGTCAGCCGGTGACGGCCTGGGGGCTCGGAAACGAGGTGAACGGCTTCGTGTTCATACACGGTCTCTCCAGCCACGTTTCGGCCCGTCAGTACGCCGCGGATTTCGCGGTGTTCGACGCGATGATCAGGGAGCTCGATCCCACCGCGCGAACGGCCGGACCGGCCAGCGCATTTTGGCCGTTGCTCGGAGAAACCCTGCCTCTGATGAGGTGTTTCGTGAGGTACGCCCGACGAGCTCCGGACGTGCTCACCTGGCACTACTATCCCCAGCAGTCCTCACGAGGCGTCATCGCCACCAGACGAGCCGACCCCTTCGCGATTCTCAAGCCGCATCGTCTCGACACCGCGGCCCGCTGGGCACGGCGCGTCTCCGGTCATGCCCGTCGCCTGCAGCGGCACGCGGCGAGCCGCGGGGACGAAGGCGGCGAAGGCGGCGACGGCAGCGACGGCGAGAGGCCGGAGATCTGGCTGGGCGAGACGGGGCACGCGTTGTACGGCGGTGAGAGAGGAGTCTCCGACCGGTTCGTCGCAGGACTCTGGTGGATGGACCAGCTCGGACTGATGGCGCGCAGCGGCGTGCGAGCGGTCATGCGCCAGAGTCTTGTCGGCGGTGACTACGGGCTGCTCCACCCGCGCTCGCTCGAGCCGCGCCCGGACTACTGGGGATCGCTGCTCTGGAAGGCGCTGATGGGGGAGGACGTGTATGCTCTCGAGGTACAGCTCGGTCGGACTCACCGCGGCCGGCGCCACCGCGGCCGGTGCTGCCGCGGTCCGAATCTTCGTGTTTACGCGCACGGAGCGCGGCACCGCCCGGGAGCGGTCAGCGTGCTCATCATAAATCTCGACCGTCGGGCCGCGGCTCCGGTGACCATCGACGCCGATTCCCTGGGGTTCGAACCCCAGTACCTGGAGCTATTCAGGGTCGAGGCGCCCAGGCCGCTGTCCGCAGCCCTTTGTATCAACGGCATCGAGCCCGAGTTGGGTGCGACACCCGGCGCGCCGCCCGCGAAACCGGTTATTCACGATCCTCTTGAGGAAGTGGTGGTGGCGCCTTTGAGCTACTGTTTCGTCGTGGCGAGTGGGTAGCAGGCGATCCAGGTCTACTAATCAGGTTCCAATCCGAGCTCAACCGCGTATACCAGGCGAGTTATCTCGTGTAGCTCTCGTTCTATTGGTTCTTGTTTCGCCTGCAGATTTAGTCTTTCGTCTATCTGTTTTCGAAGCGCTTCCGCCTTTTCTGTTCCGACTTTGTCCAGATAGATATAGTCGGTATTCCAGCGCCGTTTCACCGATAGCGACCCTTTCGGAAGTTGTTCGATTTGAGCCGATATAGATGATTGGAGAGCATTTAGACGCTGTCTCTCCTGCTGTAGCAGGAGATAGACAAACTTCGCAAACTCCGAACTCCACGAGGGTGCAGTTGCCCCTGCGACCAAGTTGGTTAGGAGTCCGCCGTCTGAGTAGACACCAAAGTGCTCTATCAATCGTTTCTCAACGCCGATAGCTTCGGCGCTCGTCATTCCCTCCTCCACCTTAACGACGTAGGGTAAACACCCTTCTGCCAATACATAACGGATTTGGTCCACCTTTGCACTGTTGGTGATCGGTAGCCGACCCTCGGCCTCCTTCAGGTGGGCGTCTGCGCGATTCCCTTCACCTTTCCCGATGTAGAATGGACGAAATTCAAAGTGGTATTGCCCTCAGCTGTATTCACCCGGCTCCACAGGGTTTAGATAGGCGTAGACGTAGAACTTTCTTGAATCGTACCTCATGGCCCCCACCATGCGAGGACAAAGCTAATGTCAAACTATCGCTCCAAGGTGGCTACTGCAAGTACGTGCGTCCTTTGCACTCGGGACATCCCACCGCAGTCACTCATGCCGTCGCCTCCTCGAGTTCCTCTTTCCTGACCCGGAGCAAACGGGCGTTGATCGCCACTACGACGGTCGAGAGCGACATGAGAATCGCGCCGACCTCCGGCGAAAGGATGATACCGGCGCTGTAGAGTACGCCCGCGGCCAGGGGAATGGCCACGACGTTATAGCCGGTTGCCCAGATAAGGTTCTGTACCATTTTGCGGTAGGTTGCCTGCCCGAACAATATGAGTGCGGTGATGTCGATCGGGTTCGAGTTCACCAACACGATATCCGCCGTCGCTGCTGCTACGTCCGTGCCCGATCCGACGGCGATGCCGATTTGCGCCTGAGCGAGCGCGGGAGAATCATTCACTCCGTCACCGGTCATCGCGACGTACTCGCCCTTTGATTGTAGCTCTTTCACTTTTTCCTGCTTCTCATCGGGCAACACCTCGGCGAAAAACCCGTCCATGCCGAGCTCGTCGGCTACGGCCTTCGCCGTCTCCCTGTTATCACCGGTGAGCATCCAGCACTTGATGCCCCGTTTGTGGAGCGCCCCGATTGCCTTGTACGACTCAGGCCGAATGGCGTCGGAGAGGGCGATGGAACCCGCCACGGTTTCATCGATGAGCACGAACACACGAGTGACACCACCAGCGTGATCGGCGCCCTCCGGTGGCTGGATACCGTGCTCTTCGAGATATCCGGGGCTCACCACCTCTACCGTCCGGCCCCGGACTCTGCCGGTGACGCCCTTGCCTTTGACGGCCTGGAACTCCTCGGCACCGGGCACCTCCAGATTGTCCGACGAGGCCCGATCGACAATTCCTTTGCCGATCGGGTGCTCTGACTGGCCTTCCAGCGCTGCGGCCAGGGTCAGGATCTGCTCACGACTGTAGCCGTCGTCGTGCGAGTCCACGCTTGTGACCTCAAAGCTCCCCCTGGTGAGCGTGCCGGTCTTGTCGAATACCACCGTGGTAATTTTGCGGGCGTTCTCAAAGGCTGTTCGGTTGCGAATGAGCAGCCCGTTCTGCGCGGACTTCGAGGTGGAAACTGAAACCACCAGCGGGATCGCCAGGCCCAGTGCATGAGGGCAGGTGATGACCATCACCGTCGCCATTCGCGCGATGGAGAACTGGAGGTCCCTGCCGACTATGAGCCACGCTGCAAGCGTCGCCACTCCTACGGTTATCGCCACGATTGTGAGCCAGAACGCGGCGCGGTCCGAGAGCGCCTGGGTCTTCGACTTCGCCGCCTGCGCCTCCCGGACCATGCTGATCACCTTGGAGAGATAGGATTCCTCCCCGGCGCCCTCCACGCGAAGCTCGAGGGAGCCGTCACCATTGATCGAGCCCCCGATCAGTTTGTCATCCGTCGCTTTGCGAACCGGTTTGGACTCACCGGTGAGCATCGACTCGTCTATGTAGCTTTCGCCCTTCACCACGACGCCGTCGGAGGGAATCTTTTCTCCCGGTTTGATGACCAGAACATCGCCCTTCTGCACCTGGGAGAGGGGCACGTCCTCAATGCTGTCGCCACTCCTGCGATGTGCTTCGTTGGGCATCAGTTGGGCAAGCTTCTCCAATGCCGAAGAGGCGCTGAGGACCGAGGCCATTTCGATCCAGTGGCCGGCGAGCATGATAGCGATCAGGGTTGCAAGCTCCCAGTAAAATGGAGAGCCTTCAAGCCCGAACGTAACCGCCGCGCTGTACACGTACGCCACGGTTATTGCGAGACCGATCAGGGTCATCATGCCCGGTGTCTTCTGCTTGAGCTCGCTTACGAGCCCCGAGAGGAAGGGCCAGCCACCGTAGACGAAAATCACCGTCGCCAGAGTGAAGACGACGATCCCGTCCCCCGGAAAGCCGAAGGTGAAACCGAGAAACTGCTGGATCAGCGGGGAGAGTGCCAGCACCGGCAGCGTCAGAACGATCGACACGTAGAACCGGCGCCGGAAGTCGCGGATCATAATCCGGTGATGCTCGGTATGATCGTGGTGTTCTCCACCGTGACTCTGTTCTTGATGCGTATGGTCGTCACTCATTCGCCAACTCCTTTTGCCCCAGAGATCGAACCTACTCATGCTGCCGCTCGACGACAAATCCAGGGCTTGCGCCTCCAGAGGGCATAGTGTACGGTATAATACCCCCATGGGGTATATTCACAAGTCGCGTCCGAGGGCAGATGGATTGAATCAGACGTCCAACGTCTTATCCACGGTACGCACCCCGTGACAGATCTGCTTGGGAGAATCCTGGCGAATGGAGGAGTCTACGTTCTGCTTCGCAAACTGGGGCATTTGATGGTTCGCGGCGGGGGAACACACTCGGTCGCGCGGATCGCAGCATTTCGGGAGCGGCAGGACCTTCAGCCGCCGAGGTCTTTCGGGAGTTCACGTCGTAGCCCGGCTGTGTAGTCAATCTGCGTAGCTGCGGTCACCTCTGTCGCTTCACCGGATTTCTTTGAAGCTCGGTGGCGCTGTAATGCCGGCGGGGAGACTCGAACTCCCACAAGGTGTGAACCTCGGCAGATTTTGAGTCTGCTGCGTCTACCAATTTCGCCACGCCGGCTGTGGGCACCGAGTGTAATCCAACGGCCCCCCTTTGACAATTGCCGTCGTCGCATCGCCCGGCGCCGCTCTCGCGTACTTGTCCTGGCCCTTCTCTTCGGCGTATAGTCAGGTGGCTGAATCGTCGGCCACGGGAGGTTATACGCTATGACTACTACACGACACACGGATCTTGTGCTCGCCCCGGGCGGGTACTTCGAAGCGTAGACGACCAAACCCTCTCAGAACGTACGCCCACGCCGCTGCCGGCGGCACGCGCTTCTCTTACACCCGCACCAACCCTCACGCAAGCTGTGGATCGGGGCCGATGTGCACGCTACCCGCGCACGCGGTCCTCGTCATCAGGGTTAGCTATGACTGGAGTGAACGCACGTGTCAAACAAACTATGGAGCGCATCCGGCTGGGACGTCGGCCGGCAGAATGAGTTCGAAGAACAGACAGAGTCCACCTCCGTTCCCGGACGTATCGTTGCAGTGTTCGGAAGCCGTTTTCTGGTAGCCACGCCCGCCGGAGAGCTGCGGGCGTCCGAAAGCGGGCAGCTTCGATACCTGGTGGAGCTCGGCACGCAGCCGCAGCCGACCACCGGTGATTTTGTGGCGCTCGCGGGTGTTGGTCCCGCGTCGCCAGTGGAGCCCCCGGCGCAGGCGAGCGGCATCACCCCGGCGCCCGGTGTCGACGCACCGGCAACCGGCGTCGAGGCAGTCATAACCCGGGTCCTCCCGCGGCAGAGCCTCTTCGCCCGAAAGCGCCCCGGCTCCCATGAACGGCAGCCGCTGGTCGCCAACCTCGACCTTCTCGTCATCGTCACCGACCCCGGCGGTGACTTCTCGG
>JAAAOH010000294.1 GCA_009908925.1 Spirochaetota bacterium
CCTCGTCGAGGAAATGGAGCGCATCGGCGTAGTCGGGCCTCAGCGCGGCTCCAAACCCCGCGACGTCATCGGGGCGCCGGAAGCTTACTGAGGGCGCGTCCGCTGGTCGCCGGCGCCACTGTCGCCGCCGCGATCCCCACGACTGTCGCCGATTTCCCGAAGCCTCCCCACCAACTCCAGGATCGATTCGACTTCGATGACCCCGGCGTCCGATGCTTCCATGCTCCAGCGACCTTCGGAGACGGTGATGCGGATGCGGTGCGAACCGGCGCCGCCGGCCCCGTCGCCGCCGGCGCTCGTGGCCGCCCCCGTGGCCCCCTCCGAAAACCCCGCCCGCCTGAGGGCCCGTCGCGTCCAGTGCAGCTCCGGGCCCTCGGGCCCGTGCAGCTCCACGGTGAGCCCAGGGCGCTCGGCCGCCGACGGTGAAAGCGGTGAGCCGTCCTCGGAAAAGCTCACCCCGCGGCGGGAGAACGCCTCCCTGATCATGCCGCCGAGCGCGAGGTCTTCCGGCGCACCCTGAACGAGGCGTTCTGCGGGCATGAACAGCCACATCCGGTCCGCGGTCTCCCGGGCGATGGCGAGGTCGTGGGTCGAGAAGACGACCAGGCGGCCCTCCCTGTGCGCGAGCTCTCTGAGCATGTGGGTGATCTCGAAGCGGGAGGTGACGTCGAGGTAAGCGGTCGGCTCGTCGAGCACGAGCAGGGGCGCTTCCTGGGCCACCCCGCGCGCAATGTGGGCTTTCTGTGCCTCGCCGTCGCTGAGAGTGGCGACTTCCCGATCGGCGAGAGCCGATATACCGGTTGTCGTGAGCGCCTCATCCACGGTGCGCCTGTCGGTCTCCGAGAGCCCGCCGAACCACGATGTATAGGGGTAGCGTCCCAGCGACACCAGCTCCCTCACCCGCAGATGCGGCGGGGTCTCGTGGTGCGAAAGGCCGATCCCGACGAGCCGTGCCCGTGCGGCAGGGTCGAGATGATGGATATCCAGACCCTCGAAGCTCACGTGGCCATCCAACGGCGCTTGCAGCCCGGCAAGGACCCGCAGCAGCGTCGACTTGCCCGACCCGTTCGGTCCCACCACGGCAACGAGATCGCCGGGTGGTGCCTCGAGCTCCAGATCCTTCACGAGAGGGCGGCGGGGGTGATATCCGATCGAGAGCCTCTCCGTGACGAGACCCGTGCCGGTTCGCGGAGTCCGCGGCCCGCTCATGACGCCCCCCGGTGCGCGCTCAGGCGCTCCGCCCGCATCACCGCCAGCGCGACAACCGGCGCCCCCAGCAGGGAGGTCACGGCGTTCAGCGGCAGCCTCGCATCACTTCCCGGCAGTCCCGATACGATATCGGCGAGAAGCGCGACAAGTGCGCCGACAGCGATGACCGCCGGGATCAGCCGTCTGTGGTCTGCGCTCTGCATCCGGCTGCGCACCAGATGAGGCACGGCGACACCGATGAAGGTAATCGGGCCGCAGAACGCGGTGACGGCTCCGGCGAGAAGGGCGGTGGAGAGGACGAGGAGGGTGCGTACCCGGGCCGGACGCACCCCCAGTGACACCGCCTGCGACTCCCCGAGAAGGAGCGCATTGAGCGGCTTCACCAGCGCGCCTGCAATGACGAGGCCCACGCCTACCACCCCTGACATGACCCCGAGCCGACTCCAGCCGACCGAGCCGAAAGAGCCGAAGGTCCACACGACGAAGGCCTGAATCCGGTCGGCCGCGCTGAAGTGCATGAGCATGCTCACAGCCGCCGATGCCGCATAGCCGATGAGCAGACCGAGCACGAGCAGCGTGACGATCGAGCGCACCAGCCGCCCGACCGCCACGACGAGCACCATGACCGCGGCCGCCCCGATCATGGCCGCTGCGATCACTCCGAGGTCGCCGGAAAGCCCGACATCGGGCAGCATGGCGGCAGCCCCGACGCCCCCGAAGACCAGAACAACGATCGCCACCCCGAGGCTTGCCCCGGCGTTGACACCGAGGACGAAGGGACCGGCGAGCGGGTTTCGGAAGAGGGTTTGCATTTCGAGTCCGCTGACCGCAAGCGCGGCGCCGGCAACGATCGCGGTCAACGCCTTCGGCAGGCGAAGCGACAGGACGATCTGAGTGAACACCGGCCGGCTCGCGGGGCGACCGGTGAGGATCGCGAGGAGATCGTCGAGGGGAACGCGTACCGAACCGAGCGCCAGATCGGCCGCAAAGGCGAGGATCACCATGGCAAGAAGCACGGCTGCGGTTCGATACCTCATGATCAATCCAGCCGCCTGTAGTAGTAGAGCTCGTGGTCGGGAAGGACCCCGGGATGAAAGATCGCGATGAGATCGGCCAGCACGAGATCCGCCCGCATATAGCCGGACTCGAAGTAATCGTTCCCGCCGGTGGGAGCAACGCGGGCATCGTTGTTGTAGACCCGGCTCTTTCGAAACGCCGCGAAGAGCCGGAACCTGCGGTCGGCGTCGAGGCCGTCCGCGAGTGACTTCCACTGCCCGGGATTCAGCCAGTACTCCGCATCACCGGCGGTTGCCAGCACGGTTTCGAAGTCGAGAAAAAGCGTGCCGCTGCCTGACCGGTGGGAGAACACGTAGTCGGCCCCCGCATCGGCGAGAAACGCGGCGGAATAGTTGTCGCCCTCGGGCATGGCCCAGGTGGACCCCCAGGGCGCGTTCAGGAAGACCGTCGGTTGCACGTCGGTGGCAGCTGCGCGCCTGCGGAGTGAGCTATAGCGTTGCTCGATGCCGGCGAATATGCTGCGGGCTTCCTCTTCCCGGTCGAAGAGTGCGGCAAGGAACAGGATCCACTCGCTTCTGCCGAGGGGCGAGCCCTCGCGAAACTCGGTGGTGGTGACGACCGTCAGGTCGAGATCTGCGAGCTCGGGGTAGGGGTTCTCCGCGGACGTCCCGGCGTCGTAGGTGAGAACGACGTCGGGATCGAGGGCGAGCAGTCGCTCGGTGTTGAGATTGCCCCCACTACCGACCTCCGCGATCCGACCGCTGCGCATCCGCTGTCGGATCTCGGGGGAGTACACCCACGCCCGCCGGTCATGGCCGACGATTCGGTCCGCGACGTCGAGTGCGAGCAGCGCCGGAAGGTAGGTGCTGGAGAGGGTCACAACGGAGCGCACGGGGGTGCGGATGATGGTGGGGTCGCCGGCCACTGCGGGGACAGGAGCACCACGCGGCACGAGCAGGTACCGGGCCCTACTTGCGCCGCCCGCGCCGTCCCCGCGGCCCGTGTCGCCGCCGCGGCCGCCACCCGGGCCGCCCCCGACGGTGATAAGCGTTGCGTCCTCCACCTGCTCGAGGGTGAAGCCCCGGGCGTGGCGCGGGCCGGGCGTCTGCGCGCCTGCTTCGGGAGCCGCAACGGCAAGTGCGAGAAAGACGAGAAGAGCCGGCACAGCGCGGGGAAGGCGCGGGCGAGATGGCAAACGTTTCATCCGGTTGATTCTACCCGTCGTGTCGGGCTTGGCAAAGCGGGCTGCCTCCAGGGTTGTCGGCGCTGCCGGCCTGAGGCCACTACCGGGAACCGGTGGCACGCAACCGCGGCCTCGCGGTGGCGTCTCAGACGAGGCTGCTTCTGACGCTCCGTTTCTCGAGCGCCGCTTTGAGGCCGCGAAAGTCGGGGCGCTCGGCCTCGAAGGTGAAGCTCCGCATGCCGACCCCGTCGAGAAAGTGCGCATCGGAATCGGAGATCACCGCGTGGCCCTGTGTATCGAGGCGGGAGGGCCATTTCGTCACCTCCACGGCGCTGTAGTCCCCTTCGGGCAGGAACCCGAGCTGTGAGTAGATGCTGTTTGCCGCCCGGTCTATATGAGCCGGTATGAAGAGGCCGCCCGCGGCGAGAGCCATATCGCCTATTTCGTCGAGCGAATAGTCGGCGGCGTAGATAAGATGCTTCTCGACCTCACCGAGGATCATATCATGTGCGTCGACGTATACCTGATCACCGAATCGTTCGGGAACGACCGGGATGTCGGGGAGGGCCGCGTAGAGGGTTTCGCCGAGCTCGAGGGCCGCGTCCACCGTTTCGAAGAGACAGAGGACGTGAACCTCCTCCCGCGTCGTTGCCTCGATGCCGTAGAGAGCGGCGATACCAGCCCGGTCGGCTACCTCGGCAAAGGTGGGGCAGTTGAGGGCACTGTTGTGATCGGTGAGGGCGATAAGGTCGAGGCCCATGTCCACCGCGCGCTCCACGATTGCCGCCGGCGAGCTCTCGAGATCACCACAGGGACTGAGACAGGAATGGATGTGGCAGTCGGCCCGGAAGGTGGGCATGTGAGCTATCCCGATGCGCTCAGCTGCGCGTGTATCTCGGTGGTGACGTCGAACTGATTCTTTTCGGTGCGGAAGATCCCGATAGACTCGCCGCGGGCCGCCTCGACCATGTCTTCTGGAATGGGACGGGAATTGCAGATGACCACGGCAAGCGCGCCGGTCAGGGTGGCAACTGCCACCGTGTTTTTGTGGGCCTGAATGGTTACGAGGATGCTGTCCTCGGGGCAATTGGCCATCACGTCACTCAGCAGATCCGAGGTATAGCCCGCGCGAATCTGCGTGTCTTCGTACTGATCCTGGACGCACTCATAGCCAAGTGCGCTGCCGAGGTCTTCGACGTTCATGTCTCTGCTCCTTCCTCCGGGAACCGGATGCGAGCGCGCACCGTGGTGCCGCTCTCTGATGACTCTATATCGAACTCGTCGCACACCCGCTGAGCGTTGGGCAGGCCCATACCGGCGCCGAAGCCGAGCGAGCGGACCCACTCGGTGGCGGTGGAGTAGCCCTCGGTCAGGGCCTGCTCCACGTCTTCGATGCCCGGGCCCCGGTCTGCGGCGAGAATCTCCACCTCGTCGTCGTGGACGGAAAATGACAGCTTCCCGCCCTGAGAATGTACCACGATGTTCATCTCGAGCTCGTAGGCCGCCACCGCCGCCCGTCGGATGAGCTTGCGGTCGACGCCCTGCTGTTTGAGCAGCTTGCGCAGCTCGGTGGAGGCCTTGCCCGCGTTCTCGAAGTCGTAGTTGCGGATGTTGAACTCCCGCGTGGCCTCCCCGCGGCGGTGGGCCCCGCCTATGTCGGGCACCCGCTCCTCGAGGCGGGATACTTCATGGTCGAGCTCCACGAGGAGAGCGAGGATGATGTCGCGGCTGGTTATGATGCCGACGAGCTCCTTCTCTCGGTTGAGCACCGGGAAGCGACCGAACTGGTACTTCTCGACGTAGGAGATACCAAAGGAGAGCGGCATATCGTCTTCGAGTACGATGAGGTTGCGGGTCATGCGCGAGACGACGGAGTCATCGACATAGCCCTCGTCGAGGGCGCGAATGATGTCGTCGACGCTCACGAGTCCGAGGAGGCGTTTCCCGTCGACAACGGGCACACCGGTGATGTACTTCGCCCGCATGATCTCCTGCACGTCGCGCATTTTGGCCTCGGGGCCGACGGTGTGGATTTCAGGGGTCATCACGTCTTTGACCTTCAACCTGTAGATGAGGTCGAGGATTACCGTGGGCGAATCGTCGGGACTGATCGGGATCGTCTGAGACACGTGCCGGCTCCTATGCGGTACCGAGGTCGCGGTGGTGTTTTTCCTTGAGCTCTTCGAGGCTCAGTACCTGGTTCTCCGGCTTTTGAAAGGTGATCATGTAGAAGAGGTTTTCTATCTGGAGCCCGAAGTTGACGTTGTCGACGGTGCATTGCCGCGTGCAGTTCTCCCGGTCACAGCGTCCGGCACACTTGAGCTGCACGGTGGTGAAGTTGAGGAATCCGCGCACCCCCGCGCCGATCATGTTGTCGAACACCTCGGACGCCGCCTCGTCGGGCACGGCTATGATTCCGACCTCGATCTCGTGGTCTTTCACGAAATCGGGAAGCTCGTCCACGGGCAGCACGGGCGGAGTGGCGTCCCGCGCGACTCGCGCCGGATCCCTGTCGAAGCCGGCGACGACCCGGATGCCCTCCTTGTCGAATTCCCGGAAATTCAGCAGTGCCGAGCCAAGGCGGCCGCAGCCGACGACTACCACTGGGAACGTCGCGCGTCGTCCGAGGACGATGTGTATCTCCTCGATGAGCACGTCGATGTTGTATCCGCCGCGCTTGTTCCCGGGGATGCTGATCTGCGAGAAATCCTTGCGCACGACCGCGGGGGTCACGCCTATAGCGTCGCCGAGGTTGTTGGAAAACACCTTCACGAAGCCGAGAGACTTCAGTTGTCGCAACACGCGCAGATACTTCGCAAGGCGCAGGATGATGCCCTTGTGTAGTCCGGTATCCATATAATGTTCATCCTATCACGATATTTGCAGGTTGTGACGTTTAAAATAGAGCGGATACAGCACTTATGCAACCGGTCATTCAATTTGTACAGGGAACAGTTAATTGTGAATACTTGCGCTTTTTATGCTTGGGTGTTACAATAAAAAAGTACCGATCAACCGGAGAACCCTACTCAAGAATAGATCCGAGGAGGACCAATGCAGTCAGCAACTCAGGAAGAGGTGCGCCTCCCCGATGAGCTCATGGAGTTCATTGAGGACTGGAGGGAGAAGCCCGGTAACCTCATCATGATCCTGCACCGCACTCAGGAAGTGTACGGCTTCATCCCGCGAAAGATTGCCGTCGAGCTCTCGCGTGTACTCGATATACCGCTTGCAAAGATCTACGGCGTCGTCACGTTTTACAATTTTTTCAAGACCAAGAAGCCGGGCAGAAACCGCATGCAGGTATGCATGGGCACCGCGTGCTATCTCAAGGGCGCCGAGGATATCATCGATGAGGTCGGCAACCTCCTCGACATTGGTGTCGGTGGTACTACCGACGACGACGAGTTCTCCCTCGAGGCCGTGCGCTGCGTCGGATGCTGCGGGCTGGCGCCGGTACTTGTCGTGAATGAGCAGGTCTACGGGAAGATCACCCGCGAGAAACTGCCGGAGATCATAGCCAAGCACCGGAAGGCGTAGTGCACTATACCCTCTGCGACTATCTGCTGGACCTGTTCCAGAACTCTCTGGAGGCGGGGTCGCGGCATACGTCGGTTCGCTGGGAGGAAGGAGACGGCAGCCTGCACCTCGTCGTGCAGGATACGGGCCGCGGCATGACGGAGCGGGATCTGCGTCGCGCGCGGGACCCGTTCTACAGCGAGCCGGGGAAGCACCCGGAGCGGCGGGTCGGGCTCGGACTGCCCTTTCTGCTGCAGACCGTTGACGCGACCGGCGGGGACATCGGGATCACCTCCCGCCCCGGCGACGGCACGACGATCGACTGCACGATGCCGCTCGATCACGTGGACCTTCCACCGGTCGGCGATCTTCCGGGGACCTTCCTGCAGATGTGTATCTACGAGGGAACCTACGAAGTTGAGATATTCAGGCGGCGTGGAGAGGTGTCCTACACCCTCTCCCGCGCCGAGCTTACCGATGCGCTCGGCGAGCTCGACTCCGCCGCATCCGTTTCGCTGCTTCGGCAGTACCTGCGCGAGCAGGAACATGAGCTGGAAATGATGGAGGTTTAGCGATGGCGAAAATGAGTCTCGAAGAGCTCAAGAAACTGCGCGACAAGAAGCGTCGCGAACTCGATACCCGGGAAACTGAGGGCAAGAGCATTCAGATCATCGTCGGAATGGGCACAAGCGGCATCGCCGCGGGTGCGAAAGAGACCCTGAATGCGTTTCTCGACGAGCTCGACACCCACGATCTCGAGAGCGTAACCGTCCGACAGACCGGCAGCATGGGGCTCGATCATGCGGAGCCCACCGTTGAGGTACGCATGCCGGACATGCCGACGGTGATCTACGGCAAGGTTGACGAGAAGGTCGCCCGGACCATCGTGCGCGAGCACGTTATGGCGAAGCGGCTGCTCGAGGACCATATCTATGACCGACCGGCGCCGGACATCGTCGAAGAAGGCTAACGGAGGAGGAGTATGGCGTTTAAACAATACGTACTTGTGTGCGGCGGAACCGGCTGTGAATCCACCGATGCCGACGGCATCTACCGGAATATTCGTAAGGAAGTGGAGACGCAGAACCTGAGCGAGGATGTTCAGGTGGTCAAGACCGGCTGCTTCGGTTTCTGTGAGCGCGGACCTGTCGTAAAGGTTCTCCCGGATGAATCCTTCTACGTGGAAGTGAAGCCGGAGGACGCGGGTGATATCGTTTCCGAGCAGTGCGTCAAGGGCCGCGCCGTCGATCGCTTGCTTTACAAAGAAGCGGAAAGCAAAGAGCACGCCCGCATCGACGACATCAGTTTCTACCAGAAACAGTTTCGCGTGGTACTCAGAAACTGCGGGTTCATCAATCCCGAAGATATCGAGGAGTATGTGGCCCGCGACGGCTATCAGGCCCTCGAAAAGGTGCTTTACGAGATCAGCCCCGATGATGTGATCGAAGAGCTCAAAGCTTCCGGCCTGCGCGGGCGCGGCGGGGCAGGGTTCCCGACCTGGATGAAGTGGAACTTCACCAAGCAGGTCGAGGATGCGCCCAAGTACGTCGTGTGTAACGCCGACGAGGGCGACCCCGGTGCCTACATGGACCGCAGCACCCTCGAAGGCGACCCTCACAGCGTCCTCGAGGCAATGACCATTGCCGGCTACACCTGCGGTGCCAACGAAGGATTCATCTACGTGCGCGCGGAGTATCCCATCGCCATCAACCGCTTGCGCATCGCCATCCGGCAGGCCCGAGAGTATGGCCTGCTCGGCAAAGACATCCTCGGAAGCGGGTTCGACTTCGATGTCGGCATCCGCCTCGGCGCCGGCGCCTTTGTCTGCGGCGAGGAAACCGCACTGCTTGCCTCAATCGAGGGCGAGCGCGGCATGCCGCGTCCCCGGCCGCCATTCCCCGCGGTGAAAGGACTGTGGCAGAAGCCGACCGTTATCAACAATGTCGAGACCCTTGCGAACATCCCCGTCATCATTACCCGCGGCGGTGAGTGGTACTCGAGAATCGGTACCGAGAAATCCAAGGGTACGAAGGTCTTCGCCCTCACCGGCAAGATCAATAACTCCGGTCTCATCGAGGTTCCAATGGGCACGACCCTGCGCGATGTGATCTACAACATCGGCGGCGGCATCCCCAACGGGAAAGAGTTCAAGGCCATTCAGAGCGGCGGACCTTCGGGTGGCATGATCAAGGCTGACTACCTCGACACCCCGATCGACTACGAGCACCTCCAGGAGCTCGGCTCAATCATGGGCTCAGGCGGCCTCATCGTCATGGACGAGGACGACTGTATGGTGGACGTCGCCAAGTTCTACCTCGGCTTCACCGTCGAAGAGTCCTGCGGTAAGTGCGCCCCCTGTAGGGTGGGTGGTAAGAAGATGTATGACATCCTCGACCGCATCACCAAAGGGCAGGGGACGATGGATGACATCGAGCGCATGGAGACCATCGGCTTCGCAATGCAGAGGGCCTCACTCTGCGGGCTCGGCCAGACCGCGCCGAACCCCATCATGTCCTCGCTCCGCTACTTCAAGGACGAGTACCTCGCGCATATCCAGGAAAACACCTGTCCGGCGGGCCACTGTAAGGAGCTCGTGACCTATCACATTCTTCCGGATAAGTGCATCGGCTGCACACTCTGTGCACGGAACTGCCCGGTCAACTGCATCGAGGGCGAGCGCAAGCAGACCCACGTCATCGATCAGGATCGATGCATCAAATGCGGCATGTGCTACCAGGTCTGTAAGTTCGACGCGGTGACAAGACAATAGATCAGGAGATTGCAATGAAGAAAGTTACCTGCACCATAAACGGACAGACCGTCGAGGTCGCCGAAGGAACCAGTATCTATAAGGCGGCACGGCAGGCGAAGGTGAAGATTCCTGCGCTGTGCTATCATCCCGACCTGCCGCCCTGGGGCGCATGTGGCTTGTGCGTCGTCAAGATCGAAGGGTCGCGGAAGATGCCGCGGGCGTGCGCCACGGCTGTGGAAGAGGGAATGAGCGTACTTACTCACGATCCCGAGCTGCAGGAAGTCCGGCGCTCGACCCTCCAGCTCATCCTCTCCACGCATCCGAACAGCTGTCTCACCTGCGCTCGAAACCAGACGTGCGAGCTGCAGGAGCTGGCCTACGAGTTCGGCGTTCGCGATATGCCCTTCGAGATGAATGTACCGGAAATTCCGCAGGACGATACGACCCCTTCAATCGTCCTCAACCCCGAGAAGTGCGTCAAATGCGGTCGTTGCGTGAACGTCTGCCAGGACATACAGAACGTGTTCGCCCTGGAGTTTCTCGAGCGCGGGCACGAGGTGCGCATGGCGCCGGCGGCCGACGTGTCACTCAACGACAGCCCCTGCATCAAGTGCGGACAGTGCTCCGCGCACTGCCCCGTCGGTGCCATTTTCGAGCGCGACGACACCTCCAGGGTGCTCCGAGCACTTCGAAACGAAAACCTCAAGACAGTCGTGCAGATCGCCCCTGCAGTGCGTGTCGCCCTCGGCGAGGCCTTCGACATGGAACCCGGGGAGCTCTCCACCGGCAAGATCTACGCCGCGCTGCGCAGGCTCGGGTTCGACGTTGTCTTCGACACCAATTTCGGCGCGGACCTCACCATCATGGAAGAGGGCACCGAGTTCGTGAACCGCTTCACCGAGAAAGGACACGGTCCGCTGCCGCAGATTACAACCTGCTGTCCTTCGTGGGTCGACTATATGGAGAAGTTCTATCCCGAGATGATTCCGCACTTCTCCACAGCGAAGTCACCGATGATGATGCTTGCGGCGATGACCAAGACCTACTACGCCCAGCGACAGAATCTCGAACCGTCCGACATCTATCATGTCTCCGTCATGCCCTGTACCTCGAAGAAGTTCGAGATCGTGCGCGACGAGAACATGTACTCCTCCGGCGTGCAGGACATAGACGCCTCAATCACCACGCGCGAGCTCTCGCGCATGATCAAGTCCGCAGG
>JAAAOH010000284.1 GCA_009908925.1 Spirochaetota bacterium
GCGGACACCGGCCGACGTCAGCGCGATGAGGGCAAAAAGGACGAGCAGTGCGGCGATGGAGCGTGGCCTCATCATTGCACCTAAAGATATATCCGGGTGAGCGTATCGACTACCTCGCCGGGTGAGCACCGCTGGAAATCTATGCCTGAAATGGTCATCTTGTACCGATGAAGACGGCGCTGTATTTCATGTCGGCAATCCTCCTGGTGGCGCTTCCCGCGGGCGCCGCAGACCCCCACGACGCCGGCGCGACCGGGCCGATGGGTGGAGTCGAAGACCTGCTCCCACGGGCCGGGCCGAAGTACGGGCAAACGCGCTTCATGGTTGTCTCCGATCCCCACATCATCTCTCCCGCGCTCTGGTCCGAGGGCCCGGCCTTTGAGAAGCTCCTGTCCAATACCGACGGGAAGCTCGTTCGCGAGGCGGCCGCAGTTCTGGAAGCCCTCCGACGAGCGGTGCGGCGCGAGCGACCGGATTTCCTGCTTGTCGCGGGTGACCTCACCTTCAACGGGGCGCGCGCGAGTCATGAGTTCGTGGCACGTGCGCTGGCTCGTGTCGAGGCGGCGGGAGTGCCGGTGTACGTGGTGCCGGGAAACCACGACGTGTCGAACCCGTGGGCGCGACGCTACACCGGCGCGGAGCCCCGGACCGTCGGCCACGTGGGGCCGGGGCAGTTCCGCGATATCTACGCCGAGTTCGGGTATGAGGAGGCCTCCGCAACAGACACGGCAAGCCTTGGCTACCTGGTCGAGGTCGCACCGGGGCTCAGCCTTGCCATGATCGACTCCAACAGGTACGAGCGCAACTTCGACAGGGGCTATCCGGAGTCCCGCGGTGCGATTTCTCGATCGCAGGCAAGGTGGTTGGAGGAAGAGCTTACAGCAGCGCGGCGGAGGGGCGAGGCGGTACTTCCCGTCATGCACCACAGCCTGCTCTCCCATCGCTCGGGCGGCGGCGGGCGTCCGTTCGGTGCTTCGTGGATCGATATGTGGCCGAGGTTCGCGCGCCTGTTCTGGGAGGCGGCGGCGCCTGTCGTATTCTCCGGCCACGCTCACGAGCAGGACATTGCCGGGCTGCGCGGCGAAGATGGTGAGTGGCTCTACGACGTGGCAACGGGCTCTCTCGCCTCGTATCCGCACCCGTACCGGATGGTGACCATTACCGCAGAGCAGCGCCTCGAAGTTCGAAGCGCCACGCTCAGCGCCGTGGATTTTGCCGCTTCCGCCGATGATACCTCGCGGGGTGATGCGTTCCTCGCGCGGTCCCGCCGCCGCTACATTGCCCGGTTTGTGGCACGACTCGCGCCGCGCCTGCGTGAGCGAGACGGACTGCGCGCCGAGGCAGCGCGGGATCGCGCCCGAAGGATCGCGGTGTCCCTCCTCGACGGCAGTTACCGTGAGGATCCGCCGCCGGGAGTGAACAACATCACTGTCGACCTTGTGACGGGCCGGTGGACTGCTGCTGAATGCGCCGGCCGCGGCCTCGCCGCTTTCGCATGTCCCTGATATTGAGCGCGAGTGATACGGCGAGCGCGGCGAGAAATGAGAGGAGCACGACCGCATCCACCACCCCGGCATCCACCTGCAGGCCGAGGAGCCTGATGAGGAGATACTGGATGTAGCTCCTCGGCAGGTCGGTTTCACCGAGCCTTCGAAGCACCATCCAGTGCCAGTCGGTGAACGGACAATAGCCGAAGCCGTAGAAAAAGCCGAGACCACCCCAGCTGAGCCCGGTGAGTCCCAGTGTGATGAGATTCGCCCGCCTCAGCCGCGGGACGGCCCAGCCGGCGAGGTTGAATACGACGAGGGCGGTGTGGAACACAACGAAGGCGATGTCGAGCGCATGCAGCATGCCGTCCTCCGTCCCCGCCGATTACATCAGGCGGCCTCTGGCTTGGTCAGCAGGTAGCTCACGTACTGCATCGCGCCGCTTGCGAAAGACGCGTAGCGCCCGGAGCCTCGGACTCCGGCGAACTCACCGAACATCTTGATAACGGGCTTTGGGATCTTTCTGCGCATGAGGTGACGGCGGCGTTCGTCGTCTATGTCGAGAGAGCGAACGACGTTCTCGGTGATGTTGTAGTACGCGTCGACACGGAAGCCGGCGGCTTTCACCTGTTCGTCGAGAGCCTCGACGTCGTCGCGCAGCCGCATGTCGGTCAGGAGGAAGGCACCGCCCGGTCTGAGTACTCTGTACGCCTCCGCGAAGAACCCTTCGATATCGTTGTAGGCGCGAGAGGACTCCACGTTCACCAGTGCGTCGAACTGCTCGTCCTCGAAGGGCAGTGACTCCGCCGCGCCCCGTACGAAGCGAAGGTTTGGTGTGCGATAATGGGAATTGCAGAACTGAATTCCCTTTTCCGAGAGATCAACTCCTACGTAGGTTTTCGGGTTGTGATAGCGGGCCAGATAGGAGGCCCCGCCGCCGCGGCCGCAACCGACCTCGAGGACGTCTTTCCCGGAGATGTCGGTATGGGAAGCGGCGAAATGATAGAGTTGTGCGCCGAAGCGCTCCGACTCATCGTGGTCGGCAAGCTCTATTGTGGTGCCGTCGCCGTCGAGCGGTGCATATCCGTAGTTCATGAAACGCAGTGCGACATCACCTTTGTCACGGGAAAGGATCCAGTTGTGCCAGACGCGCCACATGGGCTTTTTGAGAAATCTGGGCATGTTTACGTAATTGAGAACGAGTCCGCGCATGGGTGCCTCCTTGGGGCGGCACGGCCGCGGGGATGCGCCGGGCGCGTCCCCTCAGGGAATATCTCCTCACCGTATAGATGAATCGGTGCAGCGGCAAGGGCATGGAGGAACGGGTTGCCGGGGTTGCGGCGCCCCGCGTCCGGCAGCGACTCGGTTCCGAACCCCCTGATATCGGCCCGTTTTCTTCGCTCTCCGCAGTTTTTCGGGAGTCATGTTGCGAAATCCTGTGTTATCCTCAAGTTATAAGGATGAAATCCAACAGCTGCGCGAGAACTCCAAAGGGGGATCGGAATGCAGAAACTTGATCCGAAAAAGATGGAAGACTGGGAGATTGCCGAGGCCGCCGGTGAGCGCATGAAGAGTGTGTTTCAGCTTGCTGAAGAGCTCGGATTGCAGCAGACCGAGCTCCTGCCCTACGGCCATTCGATCGGCAAAGTCGATTACATACCCGTGCTCGAACGCCTCGGGGACACTCCCGACGGGAAGTACATAGATATCACGGCCATCACGCCAACGCCGCTCGGCGAGGGGAAGACCACGACGACCATGGGGCTCGTCGAGGGGCTCGGGGCCCTTGGAAAGCGTGTTACCGGCGCGATTCGCCAGCCTTCCGGAGGTCCGACGTTCAACATAAAGGGCTCCGCGGCGGGCGGTGGGCTCGCTCAGTGCATTCCGTTGACGGAAATGAGCCTTGGTCTGACCGGGGACATCGACGCGATCACCAACGCCCACAACCTGGCCATGGTTGCGGTGACCAGTCGCATGCAGCATGAGTTCAACTACTCCGACGCCACACTGGCAAAGAAGAAGCTCGAGCGCCTGAACATCGACCCGCGCAATCCTGCCATGGGATGGGTCATGGACTTTTCCGCACAGGTGCTTCGCGACATCATCATCGGGCTCGGCGGAAAAATGGACGGCTTCATGATGAGAAGCGGGTTCCAGATAACCGTCTCCTCGGAGGTCATGGCGATTCTGTCGGTGGCGTTCAACCTGAAAGACATGCGTGAGCGAATCGCGAAGATGGTGGTGGCCTTCGACAAGTCGGGACGGCCGGTCACGGCTGCCGATCTGGAGGTGGACGGCGCGATGACCGCCATCATGAGCAAGGCCATCAACCCGAACCTCATGCAGACGGTCGAGGGCCAGCCGGTGTTCGTACACGCGGGCCCCTTCGCAAACATCGCCATCGGGCAGTCGTCGATCATTGCCGATCGCCTTGCGCTGAAGCTCGGCGACTATCACGTGACAGAGAGCGGCTTCGGCGCCGACATCGGCTTCGAGAAGTTCCGCAACCTCAAATGTCGCTTCAGCGGGCTCGTGCCCGACGCCGCGGTCCTCGTCTGCACGGTGCGGGCGCTGAAGATGCACGGTGGGGGCCCCAGGGTCGTTCCAGGAAAGCCCCTCGATGCGGTCTACCGCGAGAGCGCGCCCGAGCTCGTGCGAAAGGGCGTCGATAATCTGATCGCTCACATCGAAAACGTGAAGGCGAGCGGCGTTCCGCCGGTGGTGTGCATCAATCATTTCCACACCGACACAGAGGAAGAGATCGAGATCGTGCGCGAGGCGGCTCAAGCCACCGGCGCGCGGGTAGCGGTCTCACGCCACTGGGAGCAAGGCGGCGAGGGGGCGAGGGAGCTTGCCGAGGCCGTGGTGGAGGCCTGCGAGGAGCCGGGTGACTTCAGCTACCTCTACGATGTGGACGAGCCGCTGAAGGATGTCATCGGGAGGATCGCGACCGAGGTCTACGGGGCCGACGGCGCTACCTACAGCCCCGAGGCCGAGGAGAAGATTTCAGCTGCCGATGAGGATCCGGAGTTGAAGTCACTCGGGACCTGCATGGTAAAGACGCATCTGAGCCTCTCACACGATCCTGCCCGCAAGGGGCGCCCGCGCGGATGGCAGCTGCCGGTGCGTGATCTGCTGGTGTACCGGGGATCGGGCTTTGTCGTACCGGTTGCCGGCGACATCAAGCTCATGCCGGGCACTGGCTCCGACCCGGCGTTCCGGCGTATCGATGTGGATGTGGAAACCGGGAGGGTGCGCGGCCTCACATGATACTCGGCGGCCGCGGGCTCCGGTTCCGGACGCGCCCCGCGAGCCACCGCCGCACTGCGCCGCCGCTGCGGGCCGGCCGGCCGCCGGTTCAGCTCAACAGCCCGTCGATGATCATCTCGGTGGCGTCTTCCTCCGAGAGACCGCGCGACATCAGCGTCTGCAGCTGCTTCGAGTCGACCGAGCCGATGGCCGCCTCGTGAGTTACGTGCGCCTGGGGGTGGTCGACCTGGACAATGGGTACGGCCCGGGCGACGGCCCGGTCCTGCACGATCTCGGTACAGTCGACATGGCCCCGGGCATGGGGGGCACGGGCCCGGAGGTCGTTGTACACCTCCCCGTAGGCATCGTCCCGCAGCGCGATGTGTGATGTCAGCACCCCGCGCGCCTCCTCCCCGAGGAGATCGCCGGTCTCGCGGATGGTTATCCGGTCGTCGCCCCGGCCCGAGATGCGGGCGGTCATCTCCATCACCCCGCGCGCCTCCACTTTCGTTTCATAGTCGATGTCGATGACACCGACACGGCCGCGGATCAGCTCGAACTCGGTGGAGAACCGGGCGTCCTCGGCGACGTGTACGCGGGCGGTGGGCTTCACCGTTACGCCTCCGTCCCTGCCGTGGATGTGGCGCTCGAAGTAGACGTAGGTTGCACGCGCGCCCACGTTGATATCGGCATCCATGATGTGCTGAATGTCGACGGCCTTCGGGAACACGCAGTGCGCCATGAACTGGGCGGTCGCGTCCTCGCCGATGTCAATGCTGAGATTGATGCGCTGCACGCCCGACTCGCCGACCATCCCGAAGCACAGATGCACCGGCTTCTCGAGCGTGGTGCCCGCGTCGACACGGATCTGCGCACGGATGCCGTCTTCGAGCTCCTCGGGCTCGATGTGGAGTCCGGGGACGAGGGTCGAAGCGAGTACCTGATTGGCATTGATCCCCACGAAGGCGGTTTTCCCGTCGTGGGGAAAGAACGGCATTTTGATCGCATCGAGGAGCTCGTTGAGAACTGCGTCTGAGCTCATTGGAGGGCCTCCTCGCCGTTTTCGGGCGGCTCGTTCGGATGATCACAGCTCGCGCATGATCCCTCGAAGTAGGAGAAGATCTTCTGCGGCACCCCCTTCTCGAGGATGTGCCCGTCACAGAGCAGAAACCCGTGGTCGGCGTGCTTCACCACCTCGCCGGAGTGAGTGATGAGAATCACGGTGATGCCCTCGTCCTTCATTTCACGGATCACCTCGAAGATGTAGGCGAGGGCATCGATGTCGACACCTGAGTCCGGTTCATCCATCATCATGACCGAGGGTCTCATCGCGAGAATGGAGGCGAGCTCGATGCGTTTGCGCTCGCCGCCCGAGAGGCTGTCGTCCACCGCGCGGCGGCGGTAGCGCTCGGGGTCGAGGCCGACCATCTCGAGCACGCGGGTGAGCTCGGCGGCGGTTTTTTCCTTCGCGCCGGCGAGAATGAACTTATGCACGGGGAGACCCTCGAAGCGTGCGGGTTCCTGCCATGCGAGCGTTATTCCGCGCCGGGCGCGCTCATCGACGGAGAGGTCCCGGATGGACTCTCCGCGCAGGAAGATATCCCCTGTGTGCTCGCGGAAGCCCTCGAGCCCCATTATCACCGCGGCAAGGGTGGACTTGCCGGCGCCGTTCGGCCCCACGAGTGCGTGAATATGTCCCTCCCACAGGTCGAGCTCGAGATCCCGCAGGATCTCCTGCCCCCCGAGCGTGAGGGAAAGATTGCGAATCTGAAGTATGTCCACGTGCGTCTCCGGAATATGCAGAAATGCGTACCGGCAGTGTAGCCGAAATCCTCCGCGCTCGCATAGGCAGCGCCGGCACCCCGAGTCTTGAAATTAAAGAAATTTGGCTTTAAAATCTTTTTAGTATTATGAGCAAGCCAGATATGCCGGACATGTCGGCCATGAGCGAAGAGAGCACCCGAGGGCCTGAGGCCGGCCCCGCGATCCGGGGAGACGGCCGGGTCGAAATCACCATAGATGAGGACGTGATGAGCGCCCGCGCCCTGCTCACGCCCGCCTCCTCGGACGGGCGCCCGGTGACCCGCGGCTACATCGAGCAGCTGCTTCTGCGGGAGGGCGTTACCCACGGCATCGACTGGCAGGCGATCGATGCGGCCGTCGAGGAGTGCACATCCCATGTCCCCGGCGCCGAGCGTCCCGGAGAGGTCACCATTGCACGCGGCACGCCGCCGGTTGCGCGAGTTCGCAGCCATTTCAGCCTTCACCCCTCGTTCGCTGCCGTTCGAGAGCTCATAGACCAGGCGTCGGTCGATCCCGCGGCAGCGCTGCATCAGGCTCGAAGCCTGCCGGTTGCCTTCGGCGGGCAGACCGTTGCAGTACTCGAGAGCGAGCGCGCCGGCACCCCCGGCACCAATGTACGCGGTGAGGCGGTTCCCTTCGACGACGCGCCGGTTGAGTCCCTGTCCGCCGGACGGAATACCCGTCTGCAGGGGGACCGCATCGTGGCCGCAAAGAGCGGGCTCCTTCGGATCTCGAAGAGTGAGCTTGTCGTGGAGCGTGATCTTTCCCTCAACTGTGACGTCGATAACTCCACCGGCGACATATCTTTTCCCGGAAACCTCGCCCTCAGCGGCACCGTTGCGGACGGGTATCGCCTGTGGGTCGGCGGCGATCTGCAGGCGAAGGAGACGCTGGACGCCCACGAGGTGTTCTGCCGCGGCGGGCTTTCGGCAGCCGGCGGCATTATCGGGAAGCGGCGGGCACTCGTTCGGTGTCGTGGAAAGGTACGCGGGAAGTTCGTGGAAAGCTGCACCGTGGAGTCGAAGTCGAGTGTGTTCGTGGAGAGCTTCTGCTACAACGCCCGTATCATGTGCCTCGATCGCCTCGTGATGGGGCAACACGGAAAGATCGTCGGCGGGGAGGTTCGCACCGCGCACGGGGTGAGCGCCGATGAGATCGGGAACCGCGCCGAAGTCGCCACCCGCATCGTGGTCGGCTCGGACTTCATCATCGCGCGGAAGCTCCTCATCACCAAAGAGAAGATCGAGAGCCTGCAGGCCTCCATCGACCGCGTCGACCGGCGCCTGGCCGAGCGGCCGTCCGAGAGCCTGCGGAATCGACGTCTTCGGCTCGCCGAAAAGCTGAGCGGCCACACGGTGGTCCTCGAAAACCTCGTGAAGAAGCTCGACAGAAACGAGCAGGCGACGGTCGTCGCCCGCAGCGCGGTCTATCCGGGCACGGTGATCGAGATCTGTCGGGCGATCTATACGGTGGAGGAGGCTATGGGGCCGAGCCTGTTCCGGCTCGACGTCCCCGCGGCCCGCATCGTCGTCGAGGCACCGTCCGGCGACGTCGACGGCGAGCTCGAAGCGCAGAGCTGAAACCCGCGGTCGACAGGGGCGGGCCCCGGCCCGACTACTCGCCGAGGCGTGCCTATTCCCCGGAGCGCGGCTGCTCACTGCGGGCCGGCTGTTCCCCGAGGCGCGAGAGCGCGCGCTCGGACAGTCCGGCGGCGAGGTAGCGCTCAGGGATCTCCCATATGACGAGCTCCGGCGGCTGATCGGTGATTGTCTCACCGCGGAGGTACTCCTCCATCGGCTCGAAGGGCCCTTCACCCTCCGCCGCCACGGTGAGCACGTCGGCCTCGATGGCCTCCGCAAGGGCTCCGGGGAAGCCCCACAGCTCATCAGCGCTGTAGCTCGTGCCCACGAGGGTTACCGGGATGGACGGGTCGTCGAAGAGACCGCCGGAGTCGGAGTCGGCGGCGGCAGTCTCGTAGCGGGTGAGGCTGTCGGGCGCGGGACCGAACGCCACATCAAAGGGCCCGAGCGGGAGGAAGCGCAGCAGGTCGCCGCGGTGGGCCACGGTACCGGCGGCGTCCCGCTCGAATCGTGTGCGGGGAACGCCTCTGCGCTCGAGAAGTCCCGAAACCTCACCGGCGACAGCCCGCGCGACCGCCGCCGCACCCTCGGGTGTCCAGTGAGTATCGGTGCGCAGGAACACCTCCGTCCCGGCGCTCCGCGCGCGGCGGAGCGCGCCCCGCGCGTCGACGACGGCGGCCGGCGGCGTCCGGGGGCGGCCAACCGCGGCGCCGTCAACGCCCGCGGCGCCTCCGTCCCCGGCGCTGTCATCCCCGGCGCTGTCATCCCCGGTGGCGCCTCCGTCCCCGGCGCCGCCGCGCAGCGCGGTGAGCGCGCGCTCGTAGCGGCGGTCGACCATGTGCGGCAGCCCGTATCCGGGCAGGCGGTCCTCGTACACGCGCGCTTTCGCCGGAAGAAGCACCACTGCGAGTGCCGCGTCCCGCTCGCCCAGCGCCCGCGCCACCGCTTCAATATAGGCGACGGCCTCCTCCACGCGTTGCGCATCACGTGGATAGGTTTCGAGCTCCTCGGCGGTGAAGAGCCAGTCATCGGCTCCGATGATCAGTCCCGGTCCGCCTTCGGAGAACAGGCTGTAGCGGATTGCCGTCCACAGATGGAGGGCAGGCTCGTAGAGCGGAAGCGCCTGCTCGAAGGCCCCTTCGAACCGGGAGGTCCACTCTCCCGTGCGGAGTGAGCCCGGAGGCGCGTCCTCCATCCGGGCAAAGGCTGCGGCGGAGAGCAGGACACCGGCTGCCAGCACGAGCAGAAAGGCTCCGAAGACCAGGCCCGTTGCGAGGCGCGGGCTGTGGGTTTCCTGTGGTGTATCGGTCGCTGTCTCCTGCGCCATCTCCTGCATCCTCAGAACTGAAAGTACAGAAACGGTGAATAGCTTTCGGCCACCAGTTTCACCACACCGGCAATAAAGAGCAGGGATACTGCGGCGTCACGGGTTCGCAGTGCCAGGACGGGGGTGCCGGGCCGCCGCACCGAGCGCTCGAGAGCGGGCCCCGCGTAGATGAGCACCACGCCGAGGAGGAGGGCCGCGACGGCGAGTCCGTCCACCTGCCACGCCATCGCGTTGCTCAGCCCGAGTCCATGCACACCGACGAGTCCCGCTGCGAGGTCCCCGGCAGTCGCCAGATCCGGGGAGCGGAAGAGGATCCACCCGGCGAGGACGAGGGTCATCGCGTAGATGTTGCCGGCGACCGCCGTCACTGCCACTGCTGCTCGGGTGGCGCCGCCACCGACGTCCGCCGGGGCCGGCGCGCGGCCGGTAGCCGCCACGGGGGCGGGCTCCTCCCTCCGGCGACCTTCGCGCCGCCGCGTGACCAGACGCTCGACGGCCAGCCACAGCCCGTGCCAGGCACCCCACAGCACGAAGGTCCACGCCGCGCCGTGCCACAGCCCCCCGATGACCATCACGGTGAGGAGGTTCGCATAGGTGCGCCGGCTTCCCCGGCGATTCCCGCCGAGGGGGATGTAGAGGTAGTCGCGCAACCAGCGCGAGAGGCTCATGTGCCACCGGCGCCAGAACTCGGTGATGCTCCTCGAGGTGTAGGGACGGTCAAAGTTCTCGGGAAACCGAAAGCCGATCATGAGGCCGAGTCCGATTGCCATATCCGAGTAGCCCGAGAAATCGAAGAAGATCTGCACGGCGTAGGCCGTGAGGCCGAGCCAGGCATCTCCCGCGTGGGGCGCCGCCACCCCGAACCCTGCGTTCGCCAGGGATGCGACGCTGTCGGCGATGAGCACTTTCTTGGCGAAGCCGATCATAAATCGCCAGGCGCCCTCGGAGAATCGGGGGATCGAGTGCTCGCGGGCGGCGAGTTGGGGGGCGATGTGGCCGTAGCGCACGATGGGCCCCGCGACGAGCTGCGGAAAAAGGGTGATGTAGGCGGCGACGTCGAGATAGCTCTTCGCCGGCTCCGCATCACCGCGATAGACATCGATGAGGTAGCTCGTCGCCTGGAAGACGTAGAAGGAGATCCCGATGGGAAGAATCACCTGCCACGCGGTGATCTCTTGCCCGCCGAGCATGAGGAGGAGGGAGCTGAGGCTGTCGATGCCGAAGTTGAAGTACTTGAAGTAGGCGAGGGTGCCGATGTTCAGCAGGATCCCGGCGGTCAGTGCGCGCTTCGCGCGGGCGCGCCCCAGGGGAAGGTTTCGCTCGATCGAGCGGCAGAGCAGGTGCGACCATGCGGTCGTCGCGACCATGAGCAGCAGAAAGTCGAGCCGCCACCAGCCGTAGAAGGCAAGACTTGCGGCGAGGATCCACGCCGAG